>CAJMRA010000249.1 GCA_905215675.1 uncultured bacterium
CTACGGGCATCGACAGCAGAGATGAGGGGGTTCCCCTCCCCCTGAATCTCAACCCATTTCAAAGATAAAACGCTCTAGGAAGCCGTCGTCCCGGCGACCCCGGCCGCCCGGGCCAGCGCCTCCCAGAGGGCGGGCATGCCGAGCTTTTTTTCCGCGGACGTCACAATGGGCATGACGCCCACAATATCCCGCCATTCGGCCGCGCGCGCGGCCCGTTCGCGCTGCTTGCACTTGTCCGCCTTGGTCAGCACCGGCAGAATGGGGAGGCCGCACTGCCGCGCAAACGACGCCAGATCGAGATCGAGCTTCTGGGGTGGGAGACGGCTGTCGATGAGCAGGGCAAGCGCCTTCAACCGCTTGTTGCCCGCAAGATATTTTTGCAGGAGCGTCCCCCAGGCGCGCCGCTCCTCATGACTGGCCCGCGCGTAGCCGTAACCCGGCAAATCCACCAGATAGAAACCGAAAGGCTCCGCCCGGTAGAAATTGATGGAGCGCGTCTTGCCCGGCACGGAACTGACCTTCGCCAGCTTGCGCCTTCCGGCCAGCGCATTGACAAGCGAGGACTTCCCCACATTGGAACGACCGGCCAGCGCAATCTGCGCGGCGTCCATGTCGGGAATCTGGGCGAGCGTATAGGCCGTATTTTCCAGAGTCAGGGTCGGATTCATAAAAACCTCAAGTAAAACTGAAAGTTCAGGCTTGACATTCCCTGCATTTTTTCTATAATACAAAATTCTTAATCTGACAATTGTGCCTCCCGCGCCCCGCAACTGGCGCGCGGACCGCATACTTTTTCAGGAGGAACCAATGTATTCGACCACCGACTTCCGCAAGGGCCTTAAAATCGAAGTGGACGGCATCCCTTACGAAATCGTTGACTTCCAGCACTTCAAGCCCGGCAAGGGCGGCGCCATGGTGCGTACCAAGCTGCGCAACATCCTTACCGGCCGCATGCAGGACATCACCTTCCGTTCCGGCGAAAAGGTGGGCAAGCCCGATATGGAAAGCCGCGACATGCAGTATCTTTACCGTCAGGACGACGAGCTGATCTTCATGGACATGACGACCTACGAACAGCTCCAGATTTCCGTGGAAACCACCGCCGGCAAGGAAGGTTTCCTCAAGGACGGCCAGCAGTGCCGCGTCCTGCTCTACAAGGGCAATCCGCTGGATATCGACATTCCCCTGAGCCTCGTCCTTGAAGTGACGGATACCGAACCCGGCGCCAAGGGCGACACCGTCAGCAACGTGACCAAGCCCGCCACCCTGGAAACCGGTCTGGTCGTGCAGGTGCCGATTTTCGTCAATACGGGCGACCGCATCAAGGTCGATACCCGCACCAAGGAATATCTCGGGCGCGAATAGCGCCGCGCGGCCGGGCGTCGGAGGTTCCTCCGCGCCTGAAGCGGAGGGAGCGGGACGCGGTTTTCCGCTTCCCCGCCCCCCGCATGCAGCAACGATCCGTCTTTCATTCCGCGTCGCCCCCGGCATGCCGGGGGAGCATCCCGCCGTCCGCCCCCGACTCCCGCGTTGTCCCCCGAGACGACGCGATCCCTTCTCCGTACAACTGAATGAGGGTAGCGCTACGCAAGCCAGAAAATTCTCCCGTGAACTTTTCGGCCTTTTCCTGCTCTTCTGGGCACTGCTGCTCATGCTCAGTATCGTCACCTTCGACGCTGCCGACCCGAGCCTGAACCACGTCGTCAGCGGCAAGGTTCAGATTCACAACCACGCCGGTCTGTTCGGCGCGTATGCCGCCGGATTCCTCAACGACGTTTTCGGCATCGGCGCCTTTCTCTGGCCTCTCATCTTCGCGGCCCTGGGGGCGGCCTATGTGTCTCCGGCCTGCGCCATGCACTGGTGGCGCTGGTGCGGCTGCTTCCTGCTGACCGTCTGCCTGCTGGTAGGCGGCGCGGCATGGGACGCGACCATAGGCGACGTGACGGGCGGCGGCATGATCGGGCGCACCCTGCACGACAACGCCGCGCTGTATCTCAGCCCGGGCGGCTCCACCATTCTCTGGATTTTCGTTCTTCTGGTCGGTCTGCAACTGACCTTCAATTTCTCGTGGTTCAATCTCACGGAGCGCATGGGGGCCGAAGTCCGGCAGCGCGTCTCCCGGCACGAGGATGCCGGAGACAAGGCCCGGAAGGGCGGCTTTTTCCTCGGACTGAAAATCCTGCTGGCTTCCGTTCCCCGTCCCTCGTGGAAACGCTGGCGCGACAAGCTCGGCGGCATTCAGCCCGCCGCGGACCAGATGCCGGAAATACTCGACGAGCGGCAGTCCCCCGCCGAACGGCCCGCGCCCGAAAAGCGCGCAAGCCGCAAGAAGACGGAAACGCCGCCCGACGACGATGATTTCTTTACGCCCGTGGACGAGACGCTGCCGCCGGTCACCCTGCCGGAAAGCATCCCGCCCGCGCCCGTAACGACGGACGCCGAGGACAGCCCCGCGGCCGCCCCCGCGCCGGAAGCCGGGGCTCCCGCGCCGACGACCGTTTCGTCTCCCGCCGCGTCACCCGCGCAGGACGCGCCCCGGCGGCGCAAGGCGCCCATACCGCTGCCGCCGCTGGACCTGCTGACGGTCGCGCCGAGCAACGCCGTCCGCGTCAGCAAGGCGGAATGCGAAACCCGCGCCCGCGCGCTCATGGCCTGCCTGCGCAATTTCGACATTCAGGGCGAGCTGGTGCGCATCACGCCCGGCCCCGTGGTCACCATGTACGAGGTCAAGCCCGCGCCCGGCATCCGCGTCAACCGTATCGCCAACCTGAGCGACGATCTTGCGCTGGCGCTCAAGGCCATTGCCGTACGCATACAGGCGCCCATTCCGGGATCGGATACCGTGGGCATCGAAATACCCAATGAACAGCGCGAAACCGTCAACTTCCGGGAACTGGCCGCCTCGCAGGACTTCCACAAGGGCTGCGGCCCCCTGACCATGATTCTCGGCAAGGATATTGCGGGCAAACCGTTCATGGCCGATCTCAGCCGTATGCCCCATCTGCTGGTGGCCGGCGCGACCGGAGCGGGCAAGAGCGTCTGCCTCAACGGCATTCTCGTCAGCCTGCTGTACCGTACCCAGCCCGAAGACATGCGGCTTTTGCTGGTGGACCCCAAGCGCATCGAAATGGCCGTCTATGCCGACGAGCCGCATCTCGTGCATCCGGTGGTCACGGAAATGGCCGAAGCCAAGAATGCGCTGGACTGGGCCGTTCACGAGATGGATCGCCGCTATACCGCCATGGCCCAGATGGGCGTGCGCAACATCTCCGGCTACAATCAGAAACTGGCCTCCTTCAACGGCCAGCTGCCGCCCGATTACGAGGGGCTCGAGCACATGCCCTATCTCGTCATCGTCATTGACGAACTGGCCGACCTGATGATGACGGCCGCGCGCGAGGTGGAAACGAGCATCGTCCGTCTGGCCCAGCTGGCCCGCGCGGCGGGCATTCACATGATTCTTGCCACGCAGCGCCCCAGCGTCGATGTGGTGACGGGGCTCATCAAGGCCAACTTCCCCTGCCGCATTTCCTTTCAGGTCACCTCCAAGCACGACTCGCGCACCATTCTGGATCAGGTGGGGGCCGAACACCTCCTCGGGCGCGGGGATATGCTCTACAAACCCAGCGGCGGACGCCTCCTTCGCCTGCACGGCCCTTTTCTCAGCGACGAGGAAGTCCAGAATGTGGTCGCCTACTGGAAGCGGTACCGGACCCCCTCCTATGAGGTCAATTTTGCCGAGTGGGGCGGTCCCGACGGCAACGGCGCGACCGGCGGGAACGGCAACGGCGGTGATGCCGCCGACAGCCTCTATCCCGAAGTCCGCGCCTTCGTCATGGAGCAGGGCAGGGCCTCCATCTCTCTTGTACAACGCCGCTTCAAGATCGGTTTCAACCGCGCGGCCCGTCTGGTGGAACAGCTGGAACAGGAAGGCATCATCGGCCCCGCCGACGGCAGCAAGCCGCGCTCCGTCAAATAGAGTACTTTCTGGGGGGAAGGAAACCCCCTTGGCTAGGGGCTGTTTCTAAAAAAGCTGGACA
>CAJMRA010000250.1 GCA_905215675.1 uncultured bacterium
AAAGATGAATGACAGGGGGCAAACGGGAGGCATGCCCGGGGCAACCGTCCCCCGGAAATGCGGCGGCAGCACAGCGCCGCCCGGCCAGAAGTGAGCGGAAAAACCGCGCTTTTTTCCGCGAAACGACAGACCGTATGGTTTGAAACGCGCAGCGTTTCAAACTGAAATGGCTCTATTGAAGGAAAAATACGAATGAGTGACATCAAATTGTTTCGCTATGGGCAGGGCGGGGCCGAAGCCTTGCAGGGGCGCACGGCATCGCTTGAGCGCCATCTCCATACGCTGATGGAACAGCACATGGAATGCTTTCTCGGCGTGCGCTTTCTGGCCCACGAGTACGAAACCGGGACCGTCCACGGCGGACGCATAGACTCGCTTGGTCTGGACGAGAACAACTGCCCGGTCATCATCGAATACAAGCGGCATACCAACCAGAACGTCATCAATCAGGGCCTGTATTATCTGGACTGGCTGCTTGATCACCGGGCGGAATTCAAGCTGCTGGTACTGGAGCGCTACGGCAGGGAGCTTGCCGGAAACATCGAATGGAGCAATACGCGGGTGCTGTGCATCGCCGGAGACTTTACCAAGTTCGACGAACACGCCGTGGCCCAGATCGGACGCAATATCGAGCTGATCCGCTACAAGTACTTCAGCGACGATCTCCTGATGCTGGAATGGGTCAATCCGGCAGGACGTCCTGCCGCCGCGCCCCGCATTCCGGCAGCCACCCTTGCGGCCGCCGTGGAGGCCGCCGTGGAAAGCGCCGGGGACGACAACGAACACAATGCCGGGAACGCCGCTTCGTCCGTTCTGACGGCCGCCATGCCCGCAGGGCAACAGCAGCTCTACGACGAACTGCGCGACTTCATCTTTTCGCTGGGAGACGACGTCAACGTCCGGGAGCTGCAATTGTACGTCGCCTTTACGCGCCTGAAAAATTTTGCCTGCGTGCGTCCCATGAAAGGATGGTTCAAGGTCTGGCTGCGCCTCGACCCGGACAGCGTGACGCTTGAGGAGGACTTCAGCCGCGACGTACGCGCCGTCGGCCACTGGGGTACCGGCGATCTGGAACTGTCCCTGCGCACGCTCGACGATCTGGACAAGGCCCGTCCCCTGATCGAACGCGCCTATCAGGAAAGCTGAACCGCCGCGCGCCGGTTCCGCTCCCGCAAACGGACAAGGCCCCGTCGGCATATGTCGACGGGGCCTTGTCGCCTTTTTCAAAGGTGAAAGGTGAAACGCTCTAATTCTCTCCCTCAAGACGCTTCTTGCCGAGTCCCATACCGCTCCCGGACGCGCCGGGCTGCGGCGCTTTCTGTCCCGTGGCCTTGAGAATGAACTGGTACATCTGTTGCGGCGTCATGCCGTTGGCGGAAGCGACATCCTGAAAAATGCTGGAAGGTTGCGGATCGCCGCGGAATCCGGCCTCCTTCATGGCCGCCAGAATGGCGTTGACGTCGATGCCGAGGAAGGCCCCGAACTGGCGCAAGGAACTGGTTTCCGCATGGCCGAACGGCGGCTCTCCGTGCTTCGCGGCCTGATAATCCTTGATGGCGTCATTCCATGTCGTCAGCTGTCGCATGGGCGGCACATTGTAAAGCGTGCCCGCATAGACGAACAGGCAGATGAGCAGCGAAGCAATCAGGGGCATGGGATTACGACGCTGCGCCGCAAAGGCCGCCTTGCAATACGAGGCTATGGCCTTGAAATTGAGCGCCGTATGCCAGATGCCGAAGACAATGAACAACGCGCCGCCGGTAATATGCAGGTCGCCCCACTGTGTCTTTGTAAAGATAATGGACCAGTCAGCCCAGTAGGCAACCCTTCCTTCCGGTACGATATACAGCATGATTGAGCTGATAATAAGGAGAAGGAAGGAAAACGCCGTTGTCAGTGAAACAATTTTCCGCAACATGACAGTCTCTCTTGCTGTAAAAATACATTGCAAGTTTCCTGAAAGTCTGAAAACTGTCTTCACAAAAAAGGCGACGTCAATGGAGTGATGCGGGCTTTTCGTAAGAAAAATGAAGTCAGATTACAGACTCTCTGCATGAAACAAGATACACGCCTCCGTAAAAGCCGGAACCTTTGACGTTTCGCACCATAGGCAAGGAAAAAGAGACTGTCAACGCAACAGGAATAATCATAAGTATATCAAAATCAGCAAGATACATGATGAAGGAAAAGAATGATCAACAAAGACGGGATATTGAGTTTTTTCAAAAAAACATGCCTGCCGGACCCGCGCCGCGGCGCGGGAACAACAAGGATGGCGACATGCTTCTGTTACTAAAAAAATGTGTTATCCCGACAAGATACTGCCTGTAAAAACACAAGGCACAGGCGGGAGCCTCTTGCCAAGGTCTTCGGCTTCACGCTACAAAAACCGCGCTTTTTTCGCGAAATGACAGGCCGTATGGTTTGAAACGCAACGCGTTGCAAACTGGAAATGCTCCAGAGCGTTTTGCCTTTGAAAAAGGAAAAACGCGGGGCGGCGGCACAGCGCCGCCCGGCCCCAAGTGAAAGGATACGTCTGATGGATCTCAAGAAAATACTGCTGGTCTCGCTGGGGCATCTTTCCTGCGACATCAACGGCGGCGCGCTGCCCGCCCTGCTTCTGTATCTGGCGGCCGCGCACAATTTCGATTACCAGACCTGCGGCACGCTGGCCTTTGCCTATTCGGCCATGTCCTCGGTCATCCAGCCGGTGTTCGGCCTTGTGGCCGACAAGTTCTCGCGGAGCTGGTTCATCCCGCTGGGAATCCTGCTGGCCGGTTTCGGGCTGGGTTCCGCCGGATTCTTCGACAGCTTTTCGGCCATTTTCGTCGCGCTCATGATCTGCGGCGTCGGGGGCGCCGTCTTTCACCCCGAGGGCGCGCGCTATGCCAACCTCGTTTCCGGCGCGCACAAGGGCGTCGGCCTGAGCATCTTCTCCGTGGGCGGCAACAGCGGCTTTGTCCTCGGCCCCCTCGTCGTGCTGGTGGCCGTGGGAGGCATCCCCCTGACGGACACCCTGCTCATAGGGGGATTCGGCCTTCCCGGCACGGCGGCCTTTGCCCTCATTGCCCTGTGCACGGCCTCGCTGCTCTACTGGAACCTTTCGCGCTGGAATCTGGCGGCGGCGAAACCCGGCAACGCCGCCCGCCCGGAAAACCTGCGCAACGACTGGGCGGCCTTCGGCGTTCTTTCGGGAACCATCATCGCCCGATCCATCCTGTTCCTCAGCTTCAATACCTATCTGCCCCTGTACTGGAAGAATGTCTTTCATCAGCCCGCGCAGGTCGGCAACGCCATGCTTGCCTTTTTCTGCATCTTCGGCGTCATCAGCAACCTGCTTGGCGGCATGGCGGCGGATCGCTGGGGCTTTCGCCGCACCATCCGCTGCTCCGGCTTCTTCACCCTGCCGTTCATGGCGCTCTTTCCCTTTGCGCAAAATCCTTGGCTGGCGGCGCTTCTGCTTATCCCCATCGCCGTGGGCCTGTACGCCCCCTTCAGTTCCATGGTCGTCCTCGGCCAACGCTATCTGGCCAAAAACATGGGCTTTGCCTCCGGCATCACGCTCGGCGTCGCCATGAGCATCGGCGGCATGGCCACGCCCATACTGGGCTGGGTGGCCGATAATTACGGCGGCCTGCCCGCCGCCATGAAGATTCTTGCCGTCGTGACCCTGCTCGGCGCGCTCTCCACTCTCTTTCTCAAGCGGGATGCCGGAGAGCGGAACTGACGCCCACTTTTCCCGGAACGGGAAGAAACGAAACGGGCCGCCCCCTTCAAGGGGGCGGCCCGTTTCACGTGGAAACATGGTTGAGAAAGGCACAATGCTCTGAAAAGGCTCATGCGGACGGCGCTGTGCCGCCGCCTCGCGTTCCACCTTTATCAAAGGTGAAACTCTCTAGTATTTCTATTTATTTCAAATAAATAGCAAATGCAGGAGATACATAACCTTTGAACAGTCCTGTGTCCCCTCTGAAAAAGCGCGTTGGGGGAAGGATGGGGGGCCTGG
>CAJMRA010000251.1 GCA_905215675.1 uncultured bacterium
CCCGTTAGGCGACAAAGGAGCCTTACGGGCATCGACAGCAGAGCAAAGGGGTTTCTTCCCCCTCAAAAAAACCTAATAAGTCCTCAGCCTCAGCCGTTGATTTGCGGGCCCCACCAGATTTTGACGATGCCGGACTGTCCGTAGGCATAGCTGTAGCCGCCGCAGAAGCTGTGGAGGTAATCGAAGCCGTTCCAGCCGACATTGAGCCCCTTGACGCCGTTCTGTGCCGCCACGGGCTGGCGGTCGCTGCCGTGCAGGGCGAAGGAGAGCCATTCGCTGTCGGTGACGAAGGCGAAGCCGCCGCCCTTGTAGGTGCTGGAATAGCCTGTGGCTCCCTGAAATTGCATGAGAGCGCCGGACGGACAGACGACGCCGGTAGCGGGATCGCAGGAGATGAAGCCGCCGACGCTGGTGGTGGTGACGACTTTTTTGCTTGTGCTGTTGTAGCCGCCCACCGTGACGGGGATGGTCTGCCCGGGAGTGACGGCGACGCGGCACGAGGCCGCCCAGCCGGGCTGATAGCTGCTGCTGACGCCGCTGGCGCACAGGATCAGCAGCTCCGTCACGCCGTCGGGAACGACGAATTCCGACGCAAGATAGTTGCCGTAGGCGCTGGCGTCCCGCGTATGGAAGGTTGCGCCGTTTTTCTGGTTCAGGCCTTCCGTCTCTCCGGCGTCGCCCGCGCCGAGTTCCGCCGTAAAGGGCACGTCGGCGGCCCAGTCGCTCCAGTCGGCCTTCTGCCCCTTGTGACGCACGGAAGCGAACAGCTGTTCCGAAAGGAGCTTGCCGACCAGCCCCACGCGCAGGCCCATAGAGGTATAACCGCTATAAGGCCAGTCTTCCCCGGAGCCTTCCGTCACACACATAAAATAGTCGCGCTCCGCAAAACGCAACAGTCCGACATTGCTGATAACGGGCGAGCCGGCGATGAAGGCGTCCAGCGACAGGCCGGACCATCCGGCATCGGAAAGCAGGGGAGATTCCGCCGTGCTTTCCGGGAAGGACGTGCCGTACCAGAGGTCGGGATTATTAATGGAAGACGAGAACACCAGAATGTACAGACCGGACGCGGCGTCGTAGAGCAGGCGGCAGGCCGCCGTGGAAATCATGTCCGAAGCAAAACCGAAAGCGGTCGCGGGCTTGTCCGTGGTCTGAAAATTCTCGCCGACGACGCGCACAAGGGTAAGCTTGCCGTTGAGCAGGCGATAACCGATCAGCCCCTCGGCATCCGCCGTGACATACGGCATGTCGTCCAGCGCGGTCACCGGGAACCAGAACTGCCCGTCGCGGGACGCGATCCACGAGGAACCGTAGTTGCAGACAAAATGCCCGTGCGCCGTCATGATGCTGCCGGCCGTCAGGGGACAGGAAACGGGATTCCACGTAACGCCGTCGTCCTCCGAACGATAGAGCGTCGTCGCGTTGGAGACCGCCACAATGACGCCGTCCTGCGCCGCCGCCCTGGTGATGCCCAGATTCTTGATCGGCAGGGAACCGACCTGCGTCCAGCTGTCGCCTCCGTCGGTCGAGGCCATGACCGGCGACGGCGACGTATTCGACCGCATGAAGGCAAGAAAGCGCGTTCCCGTCCAGACAATGCTGGAAAACCTCTCCGCATCGTCACAAGCCACGCGCTCCCAGTTCGTGCCGCCGTCCACGGAGCGCGTCAGCATCCGCAATTGGCGGTCGGCGTTTCCTTGCGCATTCCATAACAAAAACGTACCGTTGCCTCCGGCCGTCCCGACATCGTAGGCGCTATCTCCGTTGAGCAGGGAATCGAAACACGGATAGCCCGTGACCGACATGCCTTCGCCGTCCGGCACGCCCGCCACCTCCGGCAGGGTTTCCCGGTTGACCGGCAGATCGGGAAAGCTCTCCAGATGCGCGGCGTCCTCGCCGCTGCTCCAGAGCGGACGCGCGTCCGCCCCCGTAATCCGCCATTCCGACGCCGCGTGCGTGTCCTTGCCGCCGCGCACGGCAAAGGGCGTCGACGTCAGGGTCAGGGCCTCGCCCTCCGCCAGCCGCTGCTCCGCAACGGGCGCAAGCAGACGCGGCACAACCGCCACCGGCGGCAGGACCTCCCCTTCCACCACCCCCAGACGCCGGAAAAGCTCGTCCAGCGCCTCCCGCGCCGTCACTCCGGCAAAGGCCGCGTCCGCATCCGCATTGCTGTAGGATACCGCATCGGCGCACGTCGCGGGATGCAGGGGCGTCGCCGCGTCGCCGTCGCGCCGATGCAGGGTCACTCGACGCGCTTCATTCACTTGTATGGACATACTCGCTCCCTGAAAAAAATCGGAGTGTTGAGCGTTTCACCTCTGAAAAAGGTGAAACGCTCTCAATCGTTCTTCCGGGGGGAAGGGAACCCCCATCCCTTCCCCAGCGGGCTTTTTCCGGCTCGCTTCGGGCCGGACGGCGCTGTGACGCCGCCTCGCGTTTTTCACCTTTTCAAAGATGAAAACACGTTAGGCCGTTACGGTATCCACCAGCAGCAGGCCGCCGTCGGCAAGGTTTTCGGGCATGGCGTCCGGCAGGGTCGCCTCATAATGGGTCCATTCCAGCGCCGCGGCGGCCACCGACGCGCGCAGTTCGTCCACCGTCACGCCGCTGTCCTTGATCTTCATGCCGTCCTCGCCGTCAAACACGGCCAGATGCTCGGCCGTCGCCGTCTCCGGCCCGGATACCGGTCGCGGCACATTGCCCTGCACGATGTCGAAATCCGTATCCGCATTGTCCGCATCGGCGCGGCTCACATTGGAGATGATCAGATCGCCCGCCTCGCAGGTCTGCCCCTTGTACGTGCCCGCCGTGCCGACCTTCCACATCCAGCCCGGTTCGTATGTCGTGGGCAGCTCGCCGTCCGCATTCACCACGCCCTTGTACTGCATGGCGTCCGCCTCGCTCAGCAGGCCGTCCATCTTCCCGTGAATGGCCTCCAGCTCCTTCTGCACGTCCGTCTGCGTCACGCCGTTCTGCGCCGTCAGCGCCACCTGCACGCCCACCGTCGCGGGATGCAGACGGATAAGCTCCTCGCCGTTCCGGCGGCTCAGGGTCACATTCTTTTCGCTCTGATACGTCAGCGCCATGTCCTTTCTCCTTGATTGCGGTTTTGTTGTTGCGTTGCCGTTGCCGTGTTGCGGTCATTGCCGGGGGAAGGGGAACCCCCTCCTCCCTCACTCCTCCAGCACCACGAGCAGGCCGCCGTCGCGGAGGGTATCGGGGACGGGGCCGAAGGGGCCGGAGAATTCGAGTTCCCTGCGGTTGTCGTCCACGGGTTTGCCGTTGAGGCACAAGCGGTTTTCGGCGTCTGTGGAGAGGGCGTCGAGCAACGGCATGTTGTCGTGGGCGTGGCTTCGGGACACGGCGGCGTCGATGTCGCCGGGGTCGGCGGCGGGCCTGCCGTGGATATGGGACCAGTCAAGGGCGAAGTCCTGGCTTTCGTCTTCGCCGATCTTGCGCCAGTAGGGGGCTTCGGTATCTCGGGCGGGCATCCAGATGTAGGTCGCGCCGCCCTCGGTCACGGTGGGATCGTCGGCGGCGTTGATGACGTAGCACTTGTCGCCGGGAATCTTGCCCGCAATGAGATCGCGTTCCGCGATGTTTTCCACGATGAAGTTGGTGGTATTGCCCGCAAGCCCGCGTTCCAGCAGGGTTATACGGTCAAGGGCGCTGCTGCCGTCGCCCATGTCCACATTGGCGGCAATGGTGCGGGGAAAGAGGATGTACGAACGGCCGCCCGCGGCTTGCGAAAAGACCGTGGGCAGATCGACAAAGCCTTCGCGCCGCATTTCCTCCACGGCGCTTTCCGCCGCCGCAAGATCCGCCGTCAGATTGACGTTGCTCATGCAGAAACTCCTTGAGCATGTTCAGGCCTGTCGTTTCGCGAAAAAACGCGGTTTTTCCGCTCGCTTCGGGCCGGTGTGCTGCCGCCTCGCGTTTTCACCTTTTTCAAAGGCAACACGCTCTGAAATAAAGCGCGCTGGGGAAGGGATGGGGG
>CAJMRA010000252.1 GCA_905215675.1 uncultured bacterium
AAGGCTGGTTTATTTCTTGTGGATACAAATCATTTCAAAGTTGAAACGCTCTAGAAGGTCTTGCCGTTGATGGTGGCCGTCTCGCCGTCGGCGGAGATGGTCGCCAGCAGCTCGGCGTTGTCGTGGGTGTGCTTCTGGTTCACAGCGGCGGACACGTCGTCGATCTTGAGGCCGCTGTCCCTGGCCACCGTGCCGGACTCGCCGTCAAAGGCCATGAGGTTACCGTCGGCGGCAGACGCCGGGCCGGTCACGGCGCGGTTGATGTTGTTCTGGATGACGGTCCAGTCGGTATCGGCAGCTTCTTCCGCAAAGGTTTTGATGCACAGAATCAGGTCGCCGGGTTCGCAGACCTGACCGGCGTAGGTGCCGCCGGTTTTGACCACATACAGGTCGCCCAGCGTGTAGCTGTCGGCAGGCAGGGTCTCAACCGTGCCGCCCGTGCCCACGGTGCCGCACGGCCGGACGCCGGAGGCAAACGCCGCTTCCAGCGCCTTGAGTTTGGCATCGACGTTGCCGCCGTCAGCCGTTTGGACCTGAGCCGCCATGGTGACGGGGTATACAGGCGTACCGGCGGCGTTTTTCAGTTGTACTTTCAGAGGTTCAGCCATGATGTATTTCTCCCTGTTGGGGTTCAACAAACGCCGCCTTGCTCATGCGCTGTTCCAGCGCCGCAAGGCGATCCTCGACGTCTGCCGGGACGGGGACGCCCGACAGTTTCGGCTGGAGGCTGTAAGGGCGCGCCAGCACGCGCATTTCGCTCCCGGCCGGAACAGCGAAAAGCATGCGGATGGCGTTCGACGCCGGTTCCTCCTCCGAAGAAATTTCCTCGAATTGTTCTCCCGGATAGCAGGCCACGCCGTCCCAGAAGACATCCAGCAGATGTTTTCCCGGCAGATAGGTCAGCCCCTCCGGCAGGGACAGCGTGCCGCCGTTCTCAACCGGCGCGTCCAGCGTCCAGACGGCTTCCCGGTTGCGGCGCAGGTCCTCCACGATGCCGGAGAGCTGCAATATCTCCTGTCGCGTGGCGTAACCGTCGTCGGCCACTTTGATGACAATACGGGCATCCGTACTCTGTACGACGGGGATGGTCAGCTCGTGGGTGATGGTCTGACCATCCTGCGGCAGCATCTTGTAGTAGCGGCCGTGGTTGGCATAGGCGTAGAGGACTTCCTCCTCTTCACCTTCAAGATGTCCGACGACGCCCAGCTCGTTGATCCAGAATCCGCCCACATCGGCGGGGATCGTTGCGTGCAGCAGCGTTACCCTGGGATCGTTCTCATCCCTGCTGCGGGCATCTATGGGGCGACGATGCACTTCATGGACAAGCTGCGTGACATCGGGAACGGGGGTTACGGTTTCCAGGTCGGCATCGCCGACGGTAATATGCGTCAGCACTATGCCCTTGCCCTCGACCAGGGCGCGCGCCTCCAGAGCAGCGCCGACGTCTGTCAGGACGGCGTAATATTGGGGGGCATCTTCTGCCATGAACTACTCCTGAAAAGCGCGGGCTGCGGCCACGCGGCTTGTCGTGACGGCGACAATCCCCGCCGCCATGCGCCGCCCCAGCGGCGGCGAAGGCGGCGACGGAACAAAGAAAGTCATGCGACCGCGCGTTACGGACGCGCATGTCAATCCTGTCCTCCTGCACAAAGACGGCGGCTCCGGCGGGAAAAACCAGAGTCGGCTCCGGCTTGTTGTGCGGCCGCGCAGACCGACGCCGACGCGCTCTTCAAGCGGCAGCGCTGTTGTTGTCCTGATGCCTTCGAGCTTGGATCGGGCGGCCTTGTACTCGTTGGCCAGCCACCACGACAGCGCGGCGGCATCGGGTGTGAAATCCACGGCGTTCACATCCAGTTCGACGCGAAAGTGCGCCCAGAGAGCCGGATCGTCCGACGGCAGCACCCGTGCCGCAAAGTCGTTCTGGGCATAGATGCGCTCCAGTCCCCGCCATTTGCCGCCCAGTCTGTGCCAGGCAAGCGCCTGAACAACGCGACGGCGGTAGCTTTCGTCCATGTCGAAACGCTGCCGTATAATGCCGCGACTTGCTCCATAAGCGGCTATCAGGGCACTATCCGCCGTGGCCGGATTCCACTGGCGGCGCAGCCAGAGGATGTCCTCCCGCACGTCGTCCATGTACAGCGCCAGCCCTTTTGCCAGCGCCGACATCGGACCGGGCCGGAAGATCGCGGGCCAGTGCAGTTTGTCGTGAAAATATCGCCAGAACGGGCTTGCCATGCCTATTCCTCCGTCGCCCAGAGCGTCGTCAGATCCAGGGAATCCAGTATGGCCAGACTGCCGGCAGGAATCTCCACGTCCTCTGTCGGGCTTTCCCAGCGGATGCGCTTTACTCCGCTGATGCCGATCAGACCGGAGGCCAGGCGATCCCGTACCACGTCCTTGCCGATGGTGAAGCGCGGGATGGCCGGGTCGTCGCCATAGGAAAACATGGCCCGCACCCAGTTTTCCGCTTCGGCCTTCACGGCGTCCGCATCTCCGGAGAGGATTTCCAGCGCGGCCCTGACAGATACCTTCACAGGCTCAGGCGCTCTGACCAGCAGGTCGTGATTGATGACGATGGCCGCATCCAGCGCCGCGCGCACGTCCTCCAGCAGGCTTTCCGTGGGCATTCCCGCCGCACCCTGCACAACCACGTCCACCGTACCTTCCCCGCGCGGATGCTGATCCGCCACATAGACGTCCACCACGCCCGGAACCGAAAGCGCCGCCGCCTCGTAAGCCGCGCGGGTGACGCCCGCCTTGCTCTGCCAGGCCAGCACATAGCGTCGCCGCAAGGAGGCGTCGCTTTCCGCGTCCGAACCTTCTTCCAGCAGCCAGTCCGCCGCATTTGTCACGCCGGAGATGCCTTCCACCGGCGTCACCAGCTCGCATATCTGCCCCACGGCGGCGTTGGCCCCCCGACCATACTCTTCCGCCGTGACGGGCACGGGCACGGATGCCGCGCCTTCCGGCAGCACGACCAGAGCGTCCGTAACATAGCGATAGACCTCCCCCGTGCCGTCCGGCTGCGTCCGCACAATGCGCCCGGCGGGAATGCGGATGTTACCCGTGCTGTCCCCGCGCAGGAACAGCACGTTGCCCCGGGCCTTTGTCGCGGGCTTGCGGCTTTCGTCCACCTGCGCCGCATGCGTGTCCAGCCAGTCGCCCGAGGATTGCAGCGGGATGGCCTGTCTGTGGATGACTTCAAGAAAATTGTAGAGCTGCCACAGGCCCCAGGCGAAAAGTTCTATGATGCCCCGCGCGATTCCCTTGTTCAGATTAAGACGAACGGGCAGCCAGCCCTTGCCCGCGTACTCGTCCTGCACGGCCTCGATGCGTTCGAAAAGGCCGGCGCGGATATCGCTTATGTCTTTGGAAAGTCGTATGCTCATACAGCCGCCTCCGGATCGGAGTATCTGCCGTCCCGAATGACAAGTTCCCGCACGCTCTTGTCGAGCTGCAGCACCAGATTCAGAGGCTGATCTTCGTCGATAAACCGCCATTCCACGGCTACGGCGATGCTTCTTTCATCCCATGCGAGCAGGCTGCTCTTGACGCTGCCCACAACCACGCGGGGGTCCTCCTCCACGCGCATGGTCACTTCCGCCAGAAAGGCCGCGCGCGTCGTGGCCGTGCTGTCTTCGTAGAACCAGTCGGAAATGAGGCTGCCGAAGTCCAGGTCGTAGAACAACGCGCCCAGACGGGTGAACAGGCGCAGCTTGATATCCTGCACGCCCGTTTCCACACCGTCCGTCAGTACCAGTTCGCCGTTGGCTGCCACGCGTGCCTGTCCGGCATTGTCAAGGGCAATATCCTGCCCCCAGAGGTCATTCGACATGACGCCCGCCCCCACGTCCTTTTCATGAGAAAACTCTGGCACAAAAAAGAGGAGCGCGCCCGGAAAGGACGCGCTCCATGCGAAGTATTTTCAGGGAGTTTTCCCCGCCTGTTTTT
>CAJMRA010000253.1 GCA_905215675.1 uncultured bacterium
CGCTGTGCCGCCGCCTCGCGTTTTCACCTTTTTCAAAGGTGAAACGCTCTAGCGCGAGAGGGCCCAGTCTTTCCGCAGGAAAGGCGTTCCCGTAATTCTTCCCCCCAATCCCCCCATCCCTTCCCCGGCGCGCTTTTTCAAAGGAGCGCAAAAGCATGTCACAAGCCCCTTTCACGGACCATGTACGTCATTGTGCGCTTTCCGTATGATACGGGACATTTTTGTATCAAAACAAGACATAAATTCGCAACGCCTATCCCGCCATATAAAAACAATAAACAAAAACAGCATATTATATTCCGGCACGCTCCTTGCTGAAAGAAGCGCGCCGGATACCGCTCCCTTGCGCGCTGTCCGGCTTCCCCCGCGTCGGCGGGGCCCCCCTTCGATTTCAAACGTCATGCGCCAAAAGGAGCCCGTATGATTCAGAGCATCAACCCCGCCGCCTGTACCGGCTGCGGCAGCTGCACAAAAACCTGTCCGCTCGACGTGTTCCGCCTCGACACCCGGCAGGAAAGCCTTTCCCCCTGCATGGCCGCCTGTCCCGCGGGCGTGGATATTCGCGGCACGCACTACCGCATTCAGCAGGGCGATCTGGACGGCGCGGCGCGCCTCTACATGCGGGCCCAGCCCTTCCCGGCCATCACCGGGCGCGTCTGCTTCCATCCCTGCGAATCCGCCTGCGCCCGCACCGCCGTGGACGCGCCGGTCAATATCAACGGCGTGGAGCAGGTCCTCGGCGACTGGGCCATGGACATGCCCGCCGACAGGCCGGTCCGCCGCCATATCGCCAGGGTGGCCGTGGTGGGTTCCGGCCCCGCGGGCCTGTCCTGCGCCTGGTTTCTGGCCCGGATGGGTTATCCGGTGACGGTCTTCGAGGCCGCGCCCTTCCCCGGCGGCATGCTGCGTTACGGCATCCCGGCCTACCGCCTGCCCGACGAGATCGTGACCGCCCAGATCGCCCGCCTTGAGGCGCTGGGCGTCGTGTTCCGCTGCAATACCCGCGTGGGCCGCGACGGCGACATTTCCCTGAAAGAGCTGAAACGGCGCGGCTTCAAGGCTGTCATGCTGGCCCCCGGCGCAAGCGCCGGACGCCGCCTTGCGCTGGAAGGCTGCGACGCCGAGGGCGTGCACTGGGGGCTGGAGTTCCTGCGGGCCTGCCGCGGCGACGAACAACCCCGCATTTCCGGGGACGTGGTCGTCATCGGCGGCGGCGACGTGGCCGTGGACGCCGCCATTACGGCCCGACGTCTGGGCGCGCAGAACGTCCACATGGCCTGTCTGGAAAGCCGCGACGCCATGCCCGCCTATCCCCATAATCAGGCCGACGCCGAACAGGAAGGCATCGTCTTCCACTGCGGTTTCGGCCCGGCCCGCCTGCTGGTGGACAACGGCCGGATTACCGGCATCGAATTGCAGGCCTGCACGGCGCTGCGCGACGCGCAAGGCCGCTTTGCTCCCGTTTTCGACGCCGCAAGGACGCTGCGCCTGAACGCCTCCCACGTCATTTTCGCCGTCGGGCAGGTCTCCGAACTGGACGGTTTTGCCGAGGATGTGACCGTGGAACACGGGCGTATCGTCGTGGAGGACGTCACCCGCGCCACCTCGCAATGGGGCGTCTTTGCGGCGGGCGACGCGGCCACCGGCCCCGCGTCGGTGGTGGCCGCCATCGCGGGCGGCCGGGAATGCGCCGTTTCCATACATCGCATGCTCAAGGGCGCGGACCTGCGCGGCGAACGCGACCGCACGCGGCCCGCCGTGCCCGAAGCCTCCCTCCCCGGCAGGGACATTCAGAAGGAACCGCGCCACGAACGCGCCCGGCGGCCCGAAGACCCGCAAGCCCCCTTTGCCGAACGCCTTCAACCCCTCGACCGCGAAGCCTGCTTTGCCGAGGCCCTGCGCTGCATGACCTGCGGCAGCAAGGCCCGCATCGTCTACACCGACGACTGCATGACCTGTTTCTCCTGTGAACTGCACTGCCCGTCGGGAGCCATTTTCGTTCATCCCTTCAAGGAACGCTTCGCCCGCACGCTGGATCAGGTCGAAGTCATTCCGGCGACCGACCCGCAGCGCGCCTGATCGGCGGCGGCGCCGCGCCCGCGTCCGTATTCGCGGCGAATGGCGCGGCCGGTTTTTCACGCTCTACCCTGCCCCGTAACGGGAGGAACCTATGAAAGAACCCAGAGGCTACGAATATACCACGGATCTGCTTGTCATCGGCTGCGGTTTCAGCGGCATGTGGGCCGCCATGCGCGCCCGCGACTTTCTTGACGACGTGCTGGTCGTCGACAAGGGGCCCCGCGACTGGGGCGGTCTCGGCGGCCTTTCCGGCGGCGACATGATCGTCAAGCAGCCGGACATGAATCTGGACGATCTGCTGGACGACCTCGTCTATTATTATGACGGACTGGCCGATCAGCGGCTCCTGAGCCGCATACTCACGCAGTCCTATGACCGCTTCATGGATTTCGAGAACTGGGGCCACAAGTTCGTCCGCAACGACAAGGGCGAACTCTGCTTCATTCCCCAGCGGGCGCTCGATTACATGCGCTATTACTACTATCATCCCTACGGCATGGGCGGTATCGACAAGGCCCGCCTCCTCAAGCGCGAATGCGAAAAGCGCGGCGTGCGCCGTCTGGGCCGGGTCGTCATCACCGACGTGATCACCGACGGCGACCGCGCCTGCGGGGCCGTGGGCTTCCATGCCCAGAGCGGCATGCCCGTGTTCATCCGCGCCCGCGCCGTGCTGCTGGCCACCAATACCGGCGGCTGGAAGCCCTCCTATCACCAGAACACCCCGGCCGGCGAAGGCGTCAGCATTGCCTGGAACGCGGGCTGCGCCATGCGCAATTTCGAGTTCTGGAAGGTCTGGAACGTGCCTGTCGATTTCGCCTGGGAAGGCCAGACCGGACTGCTGCCCAAGGGCGCGCGCTTTCTCAACAACAAGGGGGAAGACTTCATGCAGAAGTATTCCCCCCGCTTCGGCGCCAAGGCCGATCCGCACTACAATACGCGCGGCATGATCTGCGAAGTGCGCGCGGGCAACGGCCCCATTTTCTTTGATTGCAGCCAGATGAAGCCCGAAGACGTGGAAACCATGCGCCCCCGCGCCGGATGGATGGGCCTGAACGACGCCAAGCTGCGCGCCATGGGCATCGACTTCTTTACGCAAAAGCTCCAGTGGATGCCGCAGGTGCGCCATACCTACGGCGGCATCGTGGCCGATCTCGACGGCGCAACGGCCGTCAAGGGCCTCTACGCCGCCGGTCTGGCCCGCAATCCCGATCCCGGCGTCTACATGGGCGGCTGGGCCACCTGCATCACCG
Organism: uncultured bacterium; assembly: GCA_905215675.1. Taxonomy (GTDB): domain Bacteria; phylum Desulfobacterota; class Desulfovibrionia; order Desulfovibrionales; family Desulfovibrionaceae; genus Desulfovibrio. The sequence continues at coordinate 3,330 of CAJMRA010000253.1, forward strand.
CCACCACCGGCTATTCCGCCGGAGAAGCCGCCGCGCATTTCGTGCAGGGGCACGACGCCCCGTCCTTCGACAAGGGCTACGCCGCCGAACGCCTCAACGGCATCCTGCGCTATCTCGGCCGGGACGGCATCGCTCCCAAGGACGTCATCGCCGACATGCGCGAAGTCATGAGCGCCCCGGACGTGGCCCTGCTGAAAACCGGAAGGGGCCTGAGCCGCGGCCTTGATCGCGTGGCCGAAATCCGGGAAGAAGTCCTCCCCGACCTCGGCGCGCGCGACGCCCACGAACTCGCCAAGCTCTTTGAGGCCGTCTCCACCGTCCTTGTCACCGACCTGTGCCTGACGGCCGCCCTCGCCCGCAAGGAATCCCGCGCCGGACACTACCGCGAAGACTACCCCAACCGCGACAACGCCCACTGGCTCAAGTGGATCGAACAACGCCAGGTCAACGGACGCCACGAGCTCCATACCGTGCCCGTCCCCATCGACGACTACCCCGTCAAACCCCACCGCTACTATATGGACAACTTCGTCTGGCCCACCCCGCCCCGCGTCGATTAAAGCGTTTCACCTTTGAAAAAGGTGAAACGCGAGGCGGCGGCACAGCGCCGC
>CAJMRA010000254.1 GCA_905215675.1 uncultured bacterium
TTTCCGCGAAACGACAGGCCGTATGGTTTGAAACGCGCAGCGTTTCAAACTAAAAATGCTCTAGAGCGTTTCACCTTTGAAGAAGGTGAAACGCGAGGCGGCGGCACAGCGCCGCCCGGCCGTCGAGAGCGACCTCCGAAACGAAGGAACGGAACATCATCTATGAAAAACAGCATGACGCAGCTTTCCCTGCTGGGGGAAGGCGCAACCGCGCCCGCCGAGAAAACCATTGGGAAGGATTCTGCCGCCGCCGCGTCCGTTTCCTGTGACATTCAAGTGAAACTTGAAGAAACGGCCCTGCCGGAGGACGGCACAGGCCGGACGGCGGAGGCCGTGCAGGCCCGTATGCGCGCGTTGTGCGCCGCGCTTGAGCATCACAACTATCTGTATCATACGCTGGATGCGCCCGAGATCAGCGACGACGAGTACGACGCGCTTTACCGGGAACTGGCGGCGCTGGAAACGGCATTTCCTCAGTGGGCGGAGCCGCATTCGCCCACGCGCCGCATCGGCGGGGCCCTGCTGGGCGGGCTGGCCAAGAAACGGCACAGGCGGCGCATGTACGGTCTGGACAATGTTTTTTCCACGGACGAATGGCGGGAGTTTGTCGAGCGCATGCTGCGCGCGCTTCCCGACGCGCCGACGGCGTTCTGGTGCGATCCCAAACTGGACGGGCTGGCGCTGGAAATCGTCTATGAGGACGGGGAGCTGCGCGAGGCCCTGACGCGCGGGGACGGCGAGGAGGGCGAAGTCGTGACCGAGGCCGTCCGTACCATTCGGACGGTTCCCCTGCGCCTGCAGGGCGCGGGGCCGTTTCCCCGGCGGCTGGAAGTGCGCGGCGAGGTCGTCATGTACAAGAAGGATTTTGCGGCGCTCAACGAACGGCGCGAGGCGCTGGGCCAGAAGCTGCTGGCCAATCCCCGCAACGCCGCCGCGGGCGCGCTGCGCCAGCTCGATACCACGGCGACCCGCCAGTTGCCCCTGCGCTTTCTGGCCTACAGTCTGGGCGATGCCGACTGGAATCCCGCGCCGCCGTGCGCGACCCAGCATGCGCTGATGGAGCGCCTGACGTCCTACGGTTTCCTGACGCCGCCGGACGGGCGGCTGTGCGCCGATCCGGCGGCGGTGGAAGGGTATACGGCCTGGGTACGGGAGCATCGGCCGGATTTCCCCATGGAAATTGACGGCGCGGTCGCCAAGCAGGACAATCTGGAGGCGCAGGAGGCGCTGGGCTTCACGGCGCGCGCGCCGCGCTTTGCCGTGGCCTTCAAATTCCCCGCGGAACAGGCGCGTACCGTGCTGCGCCGCATCGAGGTGCAGGTAGGACGCACGGGGGCCATGACGCCCGTGGCCGTGCTTGATCCCGTGCCGGTGGGGGGCGTCATGGTTTCGCGCGCGACCCTGCATAATGAGGACGAAATCCGCGCCAAGGACGTGCGGGTGGGCGATACGGTCATTGTGCAGCGCGCGGGCGATGTCATTCCCGAGGTTGTGGGGCCCGTGCCGGAGCTGCGTCCCGCGGACGCCGTTCCCTTTGCCTTTCCCCATACCTGCCCCATATGCCATGAAAAGGCACACCGCGCCGAAGGCGAAGCGGTATGGCGCTGCGGCAACGTGTCCTGTCCGGCCGTGCGGTTGCAGTCCATCAGGCATTTTGTTTCCAAGTCGGGACTGAATATCGTGGGGATAGGCGAACGATGGGTGACGCAGCTGGTGGAAGCCGGAAGGGTGCAGTCCCCCGCCGATCTCTTTACGCTGACGCCCACGGAGCTTGTGCAGTATGATCGCATGGGGGAAAGTCTGGCGCAGAAAATGGTGGACGCGCTGGAGGAAGCGCGACATACGGCGACGCTGGCGCGCCTGATCTGCGCGCTGGGTATCCGTCATGTGGGCGAACAGACGGCGCGTCTGCTGGCCTCGTCCTTTGCCGATATGGACGAGCTTGCCGCGGCGGATGAAGAGCGTCTGTGCGCCCTGCCCGACGTGGGGCCGGAAGTGGCCTCGTCCATTCTGGACTTTTTCGACAGCCCCGCCAACAAGCGCCTGCTGGAGCGGTTCAGGGAGCTGGGCCTGTGGCCCGTGCGCGCCGGGGAGAACGACGCTTCGGACGCGCCGCGTCCGCTGGAAGGCGTGACGCTGCTGTTTACCGGCACGCTGTCCATGCCGCGCGGCAGGGCGAAGCAGCTCGCCGAGGCGGCGGGAGCCGTGGTGCTGGGGAGCGTCAGCAAGAAATTGCGTTATCTGGTCGTCGGCGACGATCCCGGCAGCAAGCTCGACAAGGCGCGCAAGCTGGGCGTCGACGTACTGGATGAAGCGGCTTTTCTGCAACTGCTGGAGGGGGGCGCGGCCGGGGACGCTTCCCCTGCCCAAACCGGGAATGGCCCGGAAAGCGCCGCGTAACGTCCGGCATACGGAAGATTCCCCCGCAACGGCATTCACAAGGAGAAAAAGACGATGAGCACACCGATTGTAGTCATGGGCGCATGCGGCCGCATGGGGCGCGTCATTGCCGATCTGGCCCGGGATGACGAGGCTTTTTCGCTGGTCGGCCTGGTTGACAGCCGGACGGACGCGCTGACCATGACGGGCGACTGCGCCACGGGCGGAACGCTGGCCGAGGTGCTGCCGCGCTGTCCCGGGGCGGTCGTCATCGATTTTACCGCGCCCGCCGTTTCGCTGGCCGACGCCCGTCTGGCGGCGGAAAAGGGGACGCCGCTGGTGATCGGCACGACGGGATTTTCTCCGGAGCAGCTTCAGGAACTGGGAGAGCTGGCAAAGCGGACGCCCATATTCTGGTCCTCCAACATGAGCGTGGGCGTCAACGTCCTGATGAAGATCCTGCCGGAGCTGACAAAGGCCCTGGGCGACAAGTACGATATCGAAATGGTCGAGCTGCATCATAATCGCAAGAAGGATTCCCCCAGCGGCACGGCGCTCATGCTCGGCGAATGCCTCGCCGAGGCGCGCGACTGGAAGCTGGACGACGTGCGCTGCTCGGCGCGCGACGGCATCATCGGCGAACGTCCCAAGGCGCAGATCGGCATTCAGGCCATTCGCGGCGGCGATGTGGTCGGCGTGCACACCATCTATTTCATGGGGCCCGGCGAGCGTATCGAAGTGACGCATCAGGCGCATTCGCGCGAAACCTTCGCGCAGGGGGCGCTGCGGGCCGCCGCATGGCTGGCGGGACGGGAACCCGGCCGCCTGTACCGGATGCAAGACATTTTCTAGAAAATTTCTTGAGTTTTGTTTTCAAGTAGTGTAGCGCTGTTGAAGACAAAACAACATATGTGACGGACGGTTGTCGTCCGCTGACGAAACGATGGGGGCTTTCATGCCGCAGGTCGCAGCGCGTATCAACGATGAACAAGAGCGGTGGCTCAAGGATTACTTCCGCACCAAGAGTGCCGGAGCTGAGTTCATTTTACCGTGGGCGGTGGATACCTTTTTCCGGGCAATCACCAACATCAAGACCATTTTCAGCGCTGCGGAGCTGAAGACTATCGTCGAAGCGCACAAGGATATCAAACTGATGCCGGATCATTCGCGTCTCAACTATCTGTTGCTGCGCGTAACGGATGCCTGCGACATGAACAATATCCACCTGCGCCACGGGGCCAGCAAGTCCAGCCTTGAAGCCAAGCTGAAAGGGCTGGACGACACGCAGGCGACGGCGCTCATGGTGTGGGCGTCGGCCTTCTGGGTCAGCCGCAACTGTTCGGCCGAGAATCTGGACGACTATATCAGTTCGTATTAGCGCGCTTTGCCTTTGAAAAAGGCGGAACGCGAGGCGGCGTCTCAGCGCCGCCCGGCCCGGAGCGAGCGGAAAAAGTGCCTTTTTTCCGCGAAACGACAGGCCGTATGGTGA
>CAJMRA010000255.1 GCA_905215675.1 uncultured bacterium
GGGGGGAAACTTTTTTCCGCAAGGAAAAGTTTCCCCCTCCCCCTCACAAACAGGCAAACAGGCAGCCCGGCCGGTCCGGCCGGTCCGGTGAAACGCTCTAGACCTTTTTCATGTTGTCCACGACCTCGTTGAGGTTGCGGGCCTGTCCGGCGAGTTCGGCGATGGCCTGCGAGGCCTGCTGCATGGCCTGCGAGGTATTGGCGGCGATGGTGTTTATTTCGGTGATGGCGCGGTTGATTTCCTCGCTGGTGGCGGACTGCTGTTCGCCCGCGGTGGCGATGGCGCGCACTTCGTCGGCGGACTGTTCGGCCATGCTGACGATCTGTTCCAGGGCCTGACCGGAGCGGTTGGAAAGGTCCGTGGCGCGGGAGATGCTTTCGGCGGCCACGTCCACCTGCTTGATGGACTTTTCGGCGCTGGTGCGGATGGCGTTGATGGCGTTGCCGACCTCGTTGGTGGACGCCATGGTCTTTTCGGCCAGCTTGCGCACCTCGTCGGCCACCACGGCAAAGCCGCGTCCGGCCTCGCCCGCGCGGGCGGCCTCGATGGCCGCGTTGAGGGCGAGCAGGTTGGTCTGGTCGGCGATGTCGGAAATGACGCCCATGATCTGGGTGATGGAACGGGCATTTTCGCCGAGCTGGGCCATATCCTGCTTGAGGACGGTGTATATCTGCTGCACGTCCTCGATGGCCTTGACGACCTGCCGCACGATGTTGGCGCCTTCCTCGGCGCAGTCGCGCATGCTGCCGGAGACTTCGGCCGCCTCGCCGGCATTCTTGGCGACTTCGAGCACGGCGGTGTTCATCTCGTTCATGGCCGTGGCGGTTTCCGTGGCGCGTCCGGCCTGCTGTTCGGCGGCGGTGGAGGATTCCTCCACCTGCTGCGTCAGACGGGTCGAGGTCTCGGAGATGACGCGCACGGCGTCGGCGAGCTGACCGGCGGCGTTGAGCATGCCTTCGCGCTGGGCGTTTTCGGCCTGCTTGCGGGCTTCTTCGGCGGCATCGACGGCCTGACGGGCGATTTCCGTCTGCTTGCGGGCCTCTTCCGTCTGCTGTCTGGCTTCGGCAATGAAGTTGCGCAGGCTGTCGAGCATGTGGCTCAGCGCCTGATGGAGGCTGGCGAGTTCGCCGAAGAAATGGCTGTCGTCCACGCGGGCGTCAAGGTTGCCTTCGGCCACGTCGCCGGCGTAGCGCACGAGGTGCCCCAGCGGGTTGGTGATGGAACGCGCGAGCAGCAGCCCCAGCACGATCATCAGCAGCACGATACCCGCAATGACCATGAGGAGGGTGTACAGGGTTTCATTGGCGGAGGCGAAGATTTCGCTCTCGTCCTCCACGAAGATCAGCTTCCAGCCGAAGTCGGTGGAAATGGACGTCGCCATGGCCTTTGTCGAGCCCAGACTGAAGTTGTAGGTGCCGTTGGGCTGGGAATAGACATGCTCGATGGTCGCCTGACGGAATTCCTTGCCGATGAGCTTGCCTTCCAGATCCGGCGTCCGGGGCGAGCAGATGAGACGGCCGGTCTTTTCCTCGATGATGACGAAGCGGCCCGACGTGCCGAGCCGGAGGTTCTTGACGATATCCCGCAGTTCGTTCAGCGAGATGTCGATGCCGAGCACGCCCACAAGGCCGCCGTCGGGCCCCGTGACCTTGGTGCTCAGGGAGATGGCCAGCGCCTTCTGGATGGTCTGATAGACGGAGCTGACGGTCGTGTCGCCGGACGCGGCGGCGCATTCCCGGTACCAGGAACGCGTGGACATGTCCGTCCCGGCGGGCACGGCGATGTCGGGGAAGGAGGTCGCATAGCTGCCGTCGCTGTAGCCGATGAAGACTTCGGCAAAATGCTTCTGGGCCTGCTGCATGTTCAGGAGACGGGCGGCGATGGCCCCGGCTTCGGGCGACAGGTCCGCGTGCCGGTAGGGCGTCTCCTGCGTGCTTTTGACAAAGTTGGGAAATTTGCCGAGGCCGTTGCGGACGGCGACGTCGGCGGCCAGGGCGCGGGCCGTGTCCTGGCCCGTGCGGAGCATCTGCGAGATGTACAGCCCGAACAGGCTGAGTTCCTGCTCCGATTTGGCGGTAAAGTCCTCGATGGCGGTGGCCCGCATCTTCCAGACGGCGGTGCCTGTCACCCCGCCCGCCATGATGAGCAGGGGAATGATGATACCCAGTAAAACACGAATTTTGACGGATGCGAATTTCACGATGCTAACCTCTTTGACCCCGTTTGGCGGAGGGGGACACCTTCCTTATCGGCGTGAAAGGTGTTTTTTTTAGACAAAAACATAAAGATAAACGTATCTATTGAAAATGTCTCGATAATTTTAGAGCGTTTTCACCTTTGGCGGTGAAACGCGCAGCGTTTCAAACTGAATCGCTCTACAGGCATGAAAACGCCGGACGCGCGCGGCCGCGGGGCCTGTCCGGGCGCTTGCCCGGAGGCGCGGGCCGGGCTAGGATGGCGGCATGAGCGGCGAACGTTTCCGGCACGATCCGGCCTACAAGCAGTTTTTCGGCGATCCGCGGATGGTGGAAAGTCTGGTGCGCGATTTCGTGGACGAGGATTTCGTCCGGGGACTGGATTTCGCCACGCTGGAGCGCTGCTCTGGCAGCTACGTGGCCGACGATGTCCGCGAACGTCACGACGATGTGGTCTGGCGCGTGCGCCTGCGCGGGAACGGGAGCTGGTGCTACCTGTATCTGCTGCTGGAATTCCAGAGCACGCCGGACCCGTGGATGGCGGTTCGGATACTGGCGTACACGGCCCTGCTCTGGCAGGACCTGATCCGCGGCGGGCAGGTGCGCGAAGGCGACGCGCTGCCGCCGGTGCTGCCCATGGTCGTGTACAACGGGCGGCGCAGCTGGACGGCGGCCTGCGACGTGGCGGAGCTGCTGGGGCCCGTGCCGGGCGGTCTGGCGCGTTTTCAGCCGCGTCAGCGGTATTTTTTGCTGGACGAGAGCCGCGTTCCCGAGAGCCGCCTGCGGCGCGGGGGGCTTGCGGCGCAGCTGGTGCGGCTGGAGCGGGCGCGCAGTCCGGAGGACGTGGCCGGAGTGGTGCGCGAACTCATCGCGACCCTGCGCGGGCCGGATTATCTGCCGCTGCGCCGGGCGCTGTCGGTATGGATCGGGCGGGTGCTGCTGCGTCGGGCGGGCATCACGCAGACCCTGCCGGAATTTCAGGACTTGCAGGAGGTCGAGGCCATGCTGGAAGAAAATATGGCGGACTGGTGGGAACAGACGCGCCTGCGCGCTCATGCCCAGGGCCTTGCGGAAGGACGCGCGGAAGGTCTGGAAGCCGGTCGGGCGGAAGGTCGGGCGGAAGGACTGGAAACCGGCCGGGCGGAAGGACTGGAGGCCGGTCGGGCGGAAGGACTGGAAACCGGCCGGGCGGAAGGGCTGGAAACCGGCCGTGCGGAAGGGGCGTCGGCGTTGCGGCTGACAGTGCGCGATCTGCTGACAGATCGTTTCGGCACATTGCCCGAGGCCACGACCGAGGCCATGGACGCGGTCACGGAACTGGACGACATGCGCCGTCTGGCCTCGTCGGTCTACCGCGCGCCGTCGCTGGAAGCCTTTCTGGAACTGCTGGAGGAGATCCGGCGTCGCAATGAGCGCCCGCAATAGAGCATTTTTAGTTTGAAACGCGAAGCATTCCAAAGTGAAAAGGTTCCGGCGGCCCTGCAACGCCATGACGACGGCCCGCCTGCTTCCCGGAGAAGCAGGCGGGCCGCCGCCGTTTGCGGCGGCGCGTTTTACCTTAGAACATTTTTAGTTTGAAACGCTGCGCGTTTCAAACCATACGGCCTGTCGTTTCG
>CAJMRA010000256.1 GCA_905215675.1 uncultured bacterium
CTCTCCCCTCAACGACGCGTTCCTTACGCCCTGAAACACCTGACGCGCTAGCCGGGGGCCAGTTCCCGCCAGGGGGGAACGGCGCCGCGGCAGTGTTCGTCGGCCTGCGGACAGCGGGGATGAAAGCGGCACCCCGGCGGCGGCGCCAGCGGGCTGGGCAGTTCTCCGCGCACGGGCTCCGGCAGGCGGCGACGCGCCGCGGGATCGGCGGACAGGCGGGGCGAGGAGGCCAGCAACGCCCGCGTATAGGGATGGGCCGGGTGATCCAGCAGACATTCCCGCGGCCCTTCTTCCACAATCTGCCCCAGATACATGACCATGATGCGGGGACACATGAAACCGACCACCGCCAGATCGTGGGAAATGAAGAGATACGCGGGGCCGAAACGCTCCTGCGCATCCCGCAGGAGATTGAGAATCTGCGCCTGTACCGACGCATCCAGCGCGGACACGGGCTCGTCGCAGACAATCAGATCGGGACGGGTCACCAGCGCGCGGGCAACGGCGATGCGCTGGCGCTGCCCGCCGGAAAATTCGTGAGGATAACGCCGCTCCATGCCTTTCAGGCCGATGGTGGCGAAAATATCCTCCACGGTACGCCGACGGGCTTCGGGCGACAGGGCCCCCTGCGCGCCGTCGCGGGCGGCCAGCGCCGCCAGCGGCTCCTCGACGGCCCGCCCCACCCGCATACGGGGGTTCAGCGAGGAAAAAGGGTCCTGAAACACCATCTGCACGCGCCCGGCCAGCGGACTTTTCGGCCCTGCGGGAGGCAGGGGCGCGCCCTGAAACAGCACGTCCCCCTCGCCGGGAGACAGCAACCCGCATGCCAGCCGCCCCAGCGTGGACTTGCCGCAGCCGGATTCCCCCACCAGACCGAGACTTTCCCCGGCCTGAAGCGACAAATCCACGCCGTCCACGGCGCGCAGACAGGCATCCTCCCGCCAGAGGCCGCCGCCGACGCGAAAGAAGCGGGAGACGCCCCGCAGGGCAAGCAGGGGGACGGCGTCCCCGCCGGAAGCTAGCCGCATGTGTCCCCCGTCACGCCCGCGCCGTCAAAGGTCGCCATTTCGTTGAACACGGCCGCGGCGCAACGCAGCAGATGATAGGCCACCGCCGCCCCGGTTCCCTCGCCCAGCCGCATGCCCAGATGCAGGAGCGGCGCGCCCTCTTCCAGCGTTTCCAGAGCGGGCACATGGCCCGGTTCCGCGCTGGCATGGGAAAGCACGGCATAATCGGCCAGGGCAGGACAGAGGCGCACGGCCACGGCATAGGCCGCGCTGCAAATGAAGCCGTCCACCAGCACGGGCAGACGCTGCGCCGCAGCCCCCAGCATGATACCCGCCATGACGGCGATCTCGAAACCGCCCACGGCGGCCAGCACGCCCAGCGGGTCCTCCTTGCGGCACAGCGCCGCATTGACGGACAGGGCCCGCCGGATGACGGCGGCCTTGTGCCGGACGCGTTCGGGACCGGCCCCGGCCCCCGGACCGGTCATGACGTCCGGGTCCAGATCCAGCAGCGCGCAATAAATGGCCGTTGCCGCGGTCGTATTGGCGATGCCCATTTCCCCGGTGGCGAAACAGCGCACGCCCTGCGCCGCCTGTTCGGCCACAAGGGCCATGCCGCGCCGCAGCCCTTCCGCCGCCGTTTCGCGCGCCATGGCGGGGCCCTGACTCATATCCGCCGTACCGTCCCCCAGACGGCGATCCAGCAATTTTTCATGCGGCGGAAACGGACCGCCGACGCATCCGGCATCCACCAGACGAAAATCCATCCCCCCGGCGCGGCACAGCACATTGACGCCCGCCCCGCCCGCCAGAAGATTCGCCACCATCTGGCGCGTCACAATCTGCGGGAAGGGGGAAACGCCCTGCGCCGCCACGCCGTGATCGCCCGCCACGGTGAACATCATCGCCGGGCTGACCCGCAACGGCGTTTCGCCGCCGCGCATGGCGTAGAGTCGCCGGGCCAGCTCCTCAAGGCGTCCCAGACTGCCCTGCGGCTTGGTAAGATTGTCCAGATGCGCCTGCGCCGCCGCGGTATCCGCCGGGCTGACCGGTACGATGACGATATCGGGCGCGACCTCAGCCAAAAGAGAAGATTCCATGTTCGTCATGTCCCTTTTTGTAGCCTATCGCGGTACGAGGCGCAAACGGCGCGCTTGCATGCAACGGCAAAAGGCCCGACCAGGGCGTTTCAACCTAAAAAATGAAACGCGAGGCGCCCCCGCCGCGCCGCCCGGCCCAAAGAGAGCGGAAAAACCGCGTTTTTTCCGCGAAACGACAGGCCGTATGGTTTGAAATGCAAAGCATTTCAAACTAAAGATGCTCCATGGACGACGCACTGACTCTTTTTCGGAGGATATCCTCATGCGCCTCTCTCCCCTGCTTGCCGGACTGGCCTGCCTGCTGCTGACGACGAGCGGCATTGCCGCGCCCGCGCCCGACAGTCCGCGCCTCACGCCCGTGGTGCGCGCCGTCAACGCCGCCGCCCCGGCGGTCGTCAACATCACCAGCACCCATATCATCGAGGGACAACGCCGATCCCCGCTGGAGCAGTTCTTCGGCTTCGGGGAAGATCCCTTTGATCTGTCCCTGCCGCCCCGCAGGGAAAAGCGCGTCAGTCTCGGTTCCGGCGTCATTGTGGACGGCGCGCGCGGGCTGGTGCTGACCAACGCCCATGTCATTGCGGGCGGCGACGACGTCATGGTGCGTCTTCAGGACGGCCGGGAATTTCCCGCCGCCGTCAAGGGGGCCGATCCGGACTTCGACATTGCGGTGCTTGAAATGCGCGGCGCGCGCAACCTGCCCGCGGTACGCATGGCCGATTCCTCGGACATCCTGCCCGGAGAAACCGCCATCGCCATAGGCAATCCCTTCGGCTACAATCATACGGTCACGGTCGGCGTCATTTCCGCCATGGGACGCACCATCCGCAGCGAGGACGGCGTGCTGACGGATCTGCTCCAGACGGACGCCGCCATCAATCCCGGCAACAGCGGCGGCCCGCTGCTGAATCTCGAGGGACAGCTTATCGGCATCAATACCGCCGTTTCCGCCAAGGGCGAGGGCATCGGCTTTGCCATTCCCGTCAACAAGGCGCGCCGCGTCATGGACAATCTGCTGCACGGCGGCCGGGTGTCTCCGCTGTGGCTGGGGCTGTCCGGGGAAGACCTCGATCAGCGCATCGCCATGGCGCTGGGACTCAAGGAGGCGCGCGGCCTGCTGGTGACGGCCGTCTTCAACGGCGGGCCCGCGCAGCGGGCGGGCATGGAGCCCGGCGACGTCATTCTGGAAATCAACAAGGCAGGCGTCGATGATCGGCGCGATTATCTCAATATTCTCCGTAATCAGCTGCCCGGCGAGCAGCTTGTGCTGCGCATTGCGCGCGGGGAGCGGGAACTCCATCTGACCATGACGCCCGTCCCCTTCGACGACGAAACCGCCCGGCGCATGATGGAAGCGCGCTGGGGCCTTTCGCTCCAGGGCGCGCGCGGCGGGGTGGCCGTCGTCGAAGCGCGGCGGGACGGTCCCGCCTCCTTCCTGCGGCGCGGCGACGTCATCGTGGGCGTCGGCGGCACGCGCACCGCCACAATGGAGGCCCTTGTCGAAGCCTTCCGCCGCGAGCGCATGGCCAATCAGGTGCTGCTGCACGTCATCCGCAACGGCCGGGAATACTACGCCCGCCTGATTGTGCGGTAGAAGGTGAAAACGCGAGGCGGCAGCACAGCGCCGCCCGAAGAAGGAAAAACATTTCAGCACCCCAAAAAGAACGATGCCCGG
>CAJMRA010000257.1 GCA_905215675.1 uncultured bacterium
AACGACAGGCCGTATGGTTTGAAACGCATAGCGTTTCAAACTAAAAATGCTCTAGAGCAATTTCACATAAGGCAAAAGGCTCTATCCGCAGACCGGACGACGGCACGAACGGGCCGTTGCGGGGCCGGTTACGCCCAGACCAGCGCGCACCATTCGCCGTCGATGATCCGGCGGGCTTCGGGCAGGCCGCAGGCACGGTAGGCCGCCTCGACGCCGTCGGCCTGAATGACCAGCAGGCCGGAAAGCACGAGCGCGCCGTCGGCCGCGCGTGCCGCGACGATATCGGGAGCCATTTCCGTCAGGGGACGCGCCAGGATATTGGCCAGCACCAGATCGAACGTCCGCCCCTTCACGGCCTCGATGCTGCCCGCGCCGATAGTGAAGGCTTCCGGGGCGATACGGTTGAGTTCCCTGTTTTCCAGGGCGTTGTCCACGGCAAGCGGATCGATGTCCAGCCCCTCGCCCCGAAGGCCGTACTTGCAGCAGCCGATCCCCAGCACGCCGGAGCCGGTTCCCAGATCAAGAAAGCGCTGCCCGGCGGCAAGGCGACCCTCGTCCAGCAAGTCGCTGATCACCCGCAGGCAAAGGGCCGTCGTGGCATGATGCCCGGTACCGAAGGCGCTCTTGGGTTCGATGATTATGGGCGTACGCTCCGCAAATTCCGGACTGTCGGCCAGCCAGGGCGGCAGGACGACAAAGCGGGAACCGCAGCACACGGGCGTAAAGAACTGCTTCCAGGCATCCACCCAGTCCTTTTCCTCCACGGCGGACAGGGTCTGACACACGTCGGGAACGGCCCGACGGATTCTGTCCTGCAAGTCCGACAGATAGCTTTCCTGCTCGCAGTGAATGCGAAAGCGCGTTTCCCCGGTGGGAAGGTTTTCCTCCTCCCAGCCGAAGCTGACTTCCAGCGCCAGCAGACCGCATACGCGATCATAGGCGTCTTCCTGCGCCACAATCTCAAGACGGTAAATCTGTTTCATAGGTTCCTTTTGCCGCTCCGGCGGATGAAATTGTTGCTGCCGCGACTATTCCCCGCCGACAGGGAGCTGTCAAGTTTCCTTGCCTTCCCGGCTGCGTAGCTGTATACAACATTGCTTTACAACGCCACTTTCTGAAAGGCCAACCATGAGCAACGACGCCCAACTTGCCGCCCTGCTGGCGGATATCCGCACCACGTTCGACGTGGACTTCGACCCCCTTGATATCGACGGCCGGACGCTGCATCTGCTGTCTGTCCGCAACATGCCGCAGCATCTCGACTCCCTGCTGGCGCGCAAGGCCATTCACAACCCGCTCAAGGACCTGCCGCTCTGGGCCAAGGTCTGGCCCGGCTCCTTCCTGCTCGGACGCCTGCTGCGCCATTTCGAGCCGGAAGGCAAGACCCTGCTTGAAATCGGGGCCGGTTGCGGCGTGCTGGGACTTGTGGCCGCCCGTTACGGATTCCGTCACATCACGGTCAGCGACATCGTGCCCGAGGCCCTGAAATTCGCGCAGGCCAACGTCTGGCGCAACGGACTTGAAGACCTCATCGACGTGGCGCAGGTCGATGTGGCCGCGCCCGGCAGGAATGAACGCTTCGCCGACGGCGTGGACATCATCGCGGCTTCCGAAATTCTCTACCTCGACGAACTGCACCGCCCGCTGATGAAATTCTGTTCGCGGCATCTGGCAAAGGGCGGCAAGGCCGTCTTCTGCACCGACACGGGACGCGCCAAACCCCGCTTTGCCAAGAACGCGGCCAAATACTTCAAGACCACGGAACGGCGCATCGGCATAACCAGCCATGACGATGAAGGCCGGGAACAGCATCGGCTTTACGATATTCTTGTTCTGGAGCGTCCATGAATCTGCCCCGTATCGTCCTTTCCACCTGTCCCAAGGGATATACCCAGGATCTGGACAAGGCCATAGCCCCGGAAGAAACCGTGCGCCGCGTGCGCGCCAGGCTGGAGGAAGCGCAGGCGGATATTCTGGCCGAAACCCGCCGCGTCGATGTCGGCCGTCTCGGCATTCCCGTCTACCTCAGCGTATGCGGCGCGGATGCGCGCCGCGTCATGCCCACGCGCAAGCAGATGGGCAAGGGGTCTTCTCCCGCGCAGGCGCAGGCGTCGGCGCTCATGGAGCTGATGGAACGCTACGCCTTCTTCACCTTCTGGGAGCGTCGTCCCTTTTTCCACGAAGCAACCTGGAGCGAAGCCGAAAAAGACTTCGGCCCGGCGCTGCTGCCCATTGAGGAGATTATCCGCTCCGTACACGACGACATCGATCCGGCCACGGCCCGCCGTCTGATGGATCTGCGCCGCTGGCAGTTCTTCCCGGCCACGCGCCTTGAGGACGGCGCGACGGTCTGGTTGCCGCTGGACTGGTTCAAGCTGCTGGGCGAATTCAACGGCACGTCTTCGGGCAACAGCACGGAAGAGTCCCTGTTGCAGGGGCTGTCGGAACTTGTCGAGCGCCATGTCTGCTGCCATGTGGACAGGGAACGCAAGGAAACGCCCACCATCACGGTGGAGGAAGACGACGATCCCGTGTTGCGCTCGCTGCTGAACGCCTTTGCGCGTAACGGCGTCCGGCTGATCCTCAAGGACTTTTCTCTCGGCATGCCCCTGCCCACGGTGGGAGCCGTGGCGTGGGACCCCGCCACCTTCCCCGACGCCTCGGAAATCGTCTTCACGGCGGGGACCGCCGCCACGCCTGCCAAGGCCGCCGTCCGGGCCGTGACGGAAATAGCCCAGCTGGGCGGGGACTTCTGCACGCACGCCTGCTATGAGGCCTCCGGCCTTTCCAAGTTTGAACGTCTTGAAGATATCGACTGGTTGCTGCGCGGCCCTTCGGTTTCCCTGCGTTCCCTGCCGGACGTGGCGCATGACGATATCCGGGACGAGCTGTTCGCGGCGGTCGCCGGGCTTGCGCCCCTGCACGCGTACGCCGTGGAAACGACGCATCCCGAACTGGGTATTCCCGCACACTATACCATCGTGCCCGGGCTGGATTTTCGCGAACGGGATCGCAATCAGAGCATCGGCCTTTTCGTCGGCCGCAAGCTGGCGGAAGAAGCCGACGAGGAGGAAGCCGCCGCGGGGCTTGCCGTGCTGGAGGAATGCCGTCCGCATGCGCACTATCTGCCGTTCTTCAAGGGAATGCTGGCCATGCGGCGCGGCGACCATGCGGCGGCGCATGCGCTGTTTCTCGAAGCGGCCCCCCTCCAGCCCGACGACGACGCCTTTGCGCTGGCCTCCTTCTATGCCGGATATGTCCTTACCCTTGACGGTCGCTGGAACGAGGCCCTGCCCGCTCTTGAGGCGGCTTTCACACGCTGCCCCGCCATGAAGGAATACGGAAACCTTGCGGGCGTGGCGCTCTTCAAGCTGGAACGCTATGACGAGGCCGCCGACTATTTTTCCCGCGTCCTTCGGATTGACAAGGGATCCGCCATGGACTGGGCCAATCTCGGCATGTGCCGCAAGCGCGCCGGCAAGGTCGACGAAGCGCGCCGCTGCCTGAGCACGGCAGTCTCTCTGGACGCCTCGCTGGACTTCGCCCGCCGGGCGCTGGAAGAACTGGACGCGCAGGCCTGATGAACAAAGAAAGGCGGACGACGGCCTGTTCGGCCCCGCGTCGCCGCTCCGCTCCTGTTCGCCACGCCCGTTTCGGTATGGTTCCCGAAATTTTTGTTGACAACAGGCGGGCAATCAGCTAATTACTTGCCTGCGTCGGGATGTAGCGCAGTCTGGGAGCGCACTTGAATGGGGTTCAAGGGGT
>CAJMRA010000258.1 GCA_905215675.1 uncultured bacterium
AAGGGGAACACCTCTCGCGCTAGCAGAGGGGTTCCCCTTCCCCCCAACCAGCCACCATTCCTGACGGCCCCTGGGGAGGGGGAGGGAACGGGCTTGAGGAAGGGAGAAAAACCTTTTATTTTGCATGGACGCGGGAAAGACCGGCCGTATCTGTCGGAGACGGCGGGGCGTTTTTTTTTCGACGGGAAACATCATCAGGAAAGCAGGCACGAGCATGAAAGCACGGGATGCCCGGACCATGAACAGGAACGAGACGCGCGGCGGCGGGGCGGAGCCCGGCCCGCGGGAGATGAAGGCCGAGCTGCTGTCCGTGATCGGCGCGGAGGCGGCGGCCCTGCTGCGCGACGAGGTGGCGGCGGGGCTGGCGTCCTATGCGGCAGCGCTGATGCGCTGGAACCGGCACATGAATCTGGTGGGCGCGCGCGACTGGCGCGGCGCGGCGCGGGACCTGCTGGCCGACAGTCTGGAACTTGCCGTGTTTTTCCGTGCCCTTCAGGCAAGCGGGCGGATGCCCGCCGCGCCGGAAGTCTGGGATCTGGGCGCGGGCGCGGGCCTGCCGGGTATTCCCCTGCGTCTGGTGTGGCCGGACGGCGAGTATCATCTTGTGGAAGCGCGACAGAAGCGAAGCATTTTTCTGGCGGACATGTGCGCGCGTCTGGAACTGCCGCGCACGTTCGTGCACGGCGAGCGGGCGGAACGCTTCTTTGCCGCGCGCGAGGGGCGGGGACAGGTGGTCGTGAGCCGGGCTTTCATGCCGTGGGAGGCCCTGCTGGACTTTGTGACGCCGCACATGGCCCGTCCGGCGCTGGTGATCTGCCTGACCAACGCGCCCGCGCCGGAGGTCGTGCCGCAGCCGTGGCGCGTGGCGGCCGCGCGCGAGTATGTCGCGCCGGGAGCCGTGGCGGAAGCCGCGCCGGGACGGCGCTGGTTCTGGGCGCTGACGACCGAACGGGAGTCGCGGGCATGAACGGCGGCCCCTTTGCGACGCACGACGCGGGCTACTGGCTGCGCGGGACCCTGTGGGGACTGGTGACGCTGGCGCTGGCCTTCGGGCTGCGCATGCTGGAGTGGCCCTGCTGGCAGGACCCGGAATTCCGCCTCGGGCCGGAGATGCTGCTTGCCACCCACGACGCCTATCACTGGGTGGCCGGGGCCGAGGGATTCAGTTTCGGCGAGGGACATCCCATGTCCGAGCTGCTGCGGCACATGGCCGAAGCGCTGGGCACCTATCCGGCGGCGGTGGCCTTCTGGTTTCCCGCCGCGCTCTCGTCGCTTGTGGCGCTGATTGTCTTTGCCTGGGTCTGGGCGCTGGGCAGCATGGAGGCGGGCGTGGCGGCCGGGCTGCTGACCTCGCTTTCCCCCGGCTTTCTGGCGCGTACGCTGCTGGGCTATTACGATACCGATCTTGTCACGCTCTTTTTTCCGCTGCTCATGACGCTGGCCCCGGCCTGCTGGGCCATGCGCTACATGCTCCTGCCACATCTCATCCTGCGGCGGCTGATGCTGAATTCCGGTCTGGGAGCGGCCCGGAAACTCTGGGGCGGCGTGGCGACGCACGAACTCAAGTTCGGTAATCCGCTGCGCTGGCAATGGATG
Organism: uncultured bacterium; assembly: GCA_905215675.1. Classification (GTDB taxonomy): domain Bacteria; phylum Desulfobacterota; class Desulfovibrionia; order Desulfovibrionales; family Desulfovibrionaceae; genus Desulfovibrio. The sequence goes on from CAJMRA010000258.1 coordinate 1,597, forward strand.
CTGCTGCTGGGCCTGTCCGGCGTGGTGTCGTGGTGGGCGCAGGAATGGCACTCGGTCTTTCCCTATCTCATCCGCTACAATATCCTGCTGCTGGGCGCGCTGTGCGTGGGTCTGGCCCAGCGCGGCCGCCGCGCCCTGCTGCTGCTCGGTTCGCTGGCCTACGCCCTGCCCACGCTGGCCGGGCCGTGGGGACTGGCGGCGACCATTCTTATTCTGGCCTGCGGGCTGGGCCTGCGCCCCTCCCGCGCCTGTCGGGCGCTGCTGTGCCGTCCGTGGGTGCTGGCCCTGCTCTGGTGCGGCACGCTGGCCCTCGCCGCGGAAGGGGAAATCTGGCATACCATGACGGCCCACATGGGCGCGTATCTCAAGCGCGGCGCGGACGTGAAGGATACCGGCATGGCGGCCGTGGGATATCCGTCCGTGGCCCAGTCCATCGTGGAAGTGCAGGACTTGAGCCTGACGGCCGTGCTGGCCTATTTTCATCCGTGGGTGGAGGCCGCCGCCCTGGGACTGGCGGGCTTCTGCTTCGTGATTCTCCGGCGGCCCGGCGCGCTCTTTCTGCTGCCGCTGGCCGCGCTCGGCATCCTCAGCATGAAAATGGGCGGCCGCATGGTCATGTTCGGCGCGCCCGTCGTGGCCATCGGCCTCAGTTTGCCGCTGTTCTGGCTGCTGCGGGCCGCGCTTGCGCGCCTGCGCCGGGGCGCGCTCTCCGGCTCCTGGGCCGGGGCGGGAGCGTCGCTGCTGCTGATTGCCCTGCTGGTCGCTCCCTTTGCCGAACTCCCCCCCGCCATGTCGCAGGGCCCCATGATTAACCGGCGGCATGCCGAAGCGCTGGTCCGCGCGCGCACCGTCACGCCGCCCGACAGCATGCTCTGGCTCTGGTGGGACTGGGGCTATGCCGCCCATCATTTCGCCCGGCGCGTCACCATCGCCGACGGCGCGCAGCATGCCGGGCCGTCCCTCTACCTGCCCGCCGCCGTGCTGGCCACGGACAATCCCCGCTTCGCCCGGCAGCTCATCCGCTATACCGCGCAGCACGACAACGAACCCGGCAACGTCTTTGCCGGACTGGACAACGCCGCCGCGCAGGCGCTCATGGAACGCCTGCGCTCGCCCTCCACGCCGCTGGTGGAAGGCAAGGGCCGCCAGTTCCTCGTGGTCAGTTTCGAGACGCTGCGCCTCGGCTTCTGGATAAGCAATTTCGGCAACTGGAATTTCGTCCGGCAACAGGGCGAATCCGCGGCCCTGTCCATCGTGACGCAGGGGCTCGCCTATCAGCTCTCCACCGGCGCGGTGCAGCTCCCCGGCGCGCCGCCGGTCTATGCCTCGTCCATTTCCGTGCTGGACGAAACCGGCGTGACCCGCCGCGACTACCTGCAGGAATGGTTCGACAAGAATCCCCGCGCCACGGCCGCCCAGCGGCAACGCTACCTCGAAAGCCGCAGGAATATTCATTTCCTGTTCAACCGGGTGACGGGCGAAAAACTGGCCATGGATCAGCGCCTGTACAACTCGCTTATGGTGCAGCTGCTCATCGGCGACCCGCGCTCGCCGCGCATCTCCCCGTATTTCAAGCTGGTCTACGACAACGTGTTCGCGCGTATCTATGAAGTGCTGTAGAGCGTTTTCGCCTTTTTCAAAGGTGAAAACGCGAGGCGGCGGCACAGCGCCTCCCCGCCCGAAGTGAGCGGAAAAAACGCGCTTTTCCGCAAAGCGTTTCAAACTGAAAAAACTCTGGCGGCGGGGGAGAGCGGCGCGCATGCTCCTTCCCCGCAAACGCAAAGAACGAGGCCCGGCGGGAAACGTCTGTTCCTGCCGGGCCTCGTGCTCTGTCCGAAGGGAAAAAGGAGGGAACCCTTCGGAGAGCTTTTTCGTCCCTTGCGGGGGCTCGCCATGAGAGGATGCCGGAACATGCGCTGTCCGGCGAAACGGGGGGGACCGCTGTCCGCTCGCGCAAGGCGCGTCATCTGCGCGTGACCGAACAGCAAAAAATTTTGTTTATTTTAACCATATAGGTGTTTATCAACCGTTTGTCAATGGCCGCGCGGTTCCGTAACGCGCCCTGCCTTGGGGGTGTGTTGACTCTAGAGCGTTTCAACTTTGAAAAAGGTGAAACGCGAGGCGGCAGCACAGCGCC
>CAJMRA010000259.1 GCA_905215675.1 uncultured bacterium
TTCCGCGAAACGACAGGCCGTATGGTTTGAAACGCGCAGCGTTTCAAACTGAAACAGCTCTAAAGATACACGCTGCGGAGCGGCGGGCGCTTTCCTTCGGCAACCGTCCCCGACAAGACGCGGAAGGACGGCGGCCCGGCATGCGGAAACGGGCGCGAGTTGCGGAAACAGCGGGATGCGGATATCCTGCATCTGTCCCGATGCCGGGAATACAACGGCCTGCTGTCGCCATTGTGGAGACGCTTCATGTCAAAATACACAAGGGCTGTAAAAGGCCACAAAAGGAAAATTTCCCATGATAAAGAACTCGGCGCGCAAATCCTTCAAAAAAAGCCGCGCTACATCGGAAATCCTCACCATAAAAGGAATCCCGGCAATTTTGGTCTCAGACCGCCCAGCGCCGCGGTAGCCGGAAAAAATCTTTGCGACGACGTCGCCGTCTTTACCCGGGAAATTGCCCAGGAACTCCTGGAAACGGGCCTGCGACGCGGCTTCTTCAGCATGGCCTTGTGCAACGGCTGGCCGCGCAATGTCTGGGCGCTTTCAGCACAAAAGATTCCGCTGGAAGCGAGGCTCGACCAGGACAGCGGCACCTATCATGGTTTTCCCCTGTCGGAAAATGATCCGTTATATGCCGAGATTCTGAAACAATGGGAGAACTCCGATGAATGAATCCTTCTCCATCAGGACGGAATGGCTCTCCTCAACGGACAGGAACAGACGGGAAGACGCCGTTGCCGCTATCACCATACGTCTTCTTGGAAAGAACCTTACTGAAAATTATGACACCTTCGACAGACGGAAAAAAACGTCTGTGGCGCTGGGACCATATCCCATGGCGTTGTGGTTTGCCTCGAACTGGTGGCGGCTCCGCTGGGAAGCAACGCCTCCGCAGCCGACAACGGACTGGCGCATGTCGCATATGCTTTCGGCGGCAGGCCACGGCTACAGCTGGCCCACCATCGGCTTTCAGACGGACGGGAAAACCATCCGCATAACCTCCTTGCCGACGACGGGCGCTTCCGACGGCGCTTCCGTCATCTATCCCACGCTTTTTTCGGCAGTCATTTCTGCCGAAATGTTTGAAAAGGAAGCAGGCGCCTTTATTGAAGACTGCAATGATGCGTTCGGGGACTCCGATCTTCATGCCCTCTGGGATACCGTTCAGGAAGAAAAAGCCGACAGGGAGCTTGCGCTGTTCCGGCAAATCGAGGCGCGACTCGGCTTTGACGCCGGGGAAGGGCCGGAATCCGCCATTGTCGCCATCATGGAACAGGCCGGAACATTCGGTCATGAGTCCGCGCAGGAAGTGTCCACCTTCTTATACAACAACACGCTTACCAGAGAAGAAATTCAGGCTCTTGAAAAGAATATCTCCGGGACGGGCATCAGCATCCGCGATCTTCCCGCATTGCGCGCCTATGCCGGACAACAGAAAGGGCATGCCCTTCCCTGGGATTTCGGCTATGATCTTGCCCGGCAGGCGCGGAAAATCTGGGGAATCGACGGCGTCTTTTCCACAGAAAAATTATGCCGCCTCCTTGACACCTCTCCAGACAGGCTGTCATCAAACGGAATAAGCAATCTCGGACTTGGCGTAAAACATGACGAAAATACGTTTTACGTCGCATTACATAAAAAACATCCCACCGCGCAGCGATTCATGGCGGCGCGCCTCATCTGCGACGCCATTACGGCTTCCGACGACGACAGACTGCTCCCCGCCACTCCCGACAAAACAGCCCGTCAGAAAACTCAACGGGCCTTCGCTGCCGAACTGCTGTGTCCCATAGCCTTGATAAAAGAAAAAATAGGAACAGACTATACCAACGAAGATATCTGGAATGATATAGCCGAAGACTTCAATGTGAGTTCACTTGTCGTCAAATCGCAACTTGCCAACAATAACCTGATACCGCAATTTGAAAATCCGCACCTGTGGTTTGACGCCAATCCCGGAATGGTCCCCGTCTATACCCATGAGGGATTTTAACCCCCTTATCGCTGCCGACGATGCCCGTAAGGCTTGGGATATCGGGGGGAAGGGAACCCCCTTGGCTAGCGCGCAAGGGGCCCAGCCTTTCCGCAGCGAAGCGAGGAAAGGCGTTCCCGTAATTCTTCCCCCCAAGCCCCCCATCCCTTCCCCAGCGCGCTTTATTTCAGAGCGTGTTGCCTTTGAAAAAGGCGACACGCGAGGCGGCGGCACAGCGCCGCCCGGCCCAAAGTGAGCGGAAAAACCGCGCTTTTTTCCGCGAAACGACAGGACGTAAAAATGCCCTAACGTCCCCTGCGGCGATGTTCGCGGAAGGCGTTTCTCAGGCCGTCGATGGCGGATTCATCCTGTCCGGCCTGCGCGGCTCCGCCGCCCGCGCCCACGCTGTCCTCGCTCAACGCCCGCGACACGGCCAGCAGGCCGCGCACCACTCCCGGAAAACAGGTCGCGCCGCTCTCGCCCAGCGCGCGCGAAAAGCTGTCGTCGCCCGTCAGGCGGTCGATGCGGGAAATGAGGGACAGCACGGCCTGCTGATTGACCTGCATCTTGCCGCCCCATTCCCGCGCCAGCTCCCGGGAACCGCGTTCCAGCAACTGTTCCCGGCTGCGCGCGATCTGTTCCGTCTGCCAGTGGGCCAGCGCCCGCGCCTGCTTCGGCGTCAGGCCCATGTCCACGGCGGCCTTGCCGAAGTCGGCCAGCACCTCGGCATCGGCCACGCCGTCCGGCAGGCCCAGCTCCACCGAGGACCAGTCCGCTATGGGCGCGTTCTCCGCGTCCCCGTCCGCCGCCGTCCTTCCCGCCGCGTCCTCCCTGTCCGCAAACATCCTGCCCGTTCCGGCGGACGCGCCGGAAGACGGGGCGTTCGCAGGCGTCCCGGCCTCCGGCATCCCTTCCGCGACCGTTCCGGCCGCCGTTTCCGTCCCGTTGGGCATCCGTGCGGATTCTCCGTTCATCAGACCAGTTTCCATGACATTTCCCTCCGTATGTTTTGAAACGCGCAACGTTTCAAACTGAAATTGCTCTGGAGCGTTTTCATAAGACCTTCACAACAAGCGCTCCCGGTACCGGACGCCGCCGCTCCGGCAGGCGGCACAGTCCCGGAATCAGCTTTTCCGAAAAACCCAGTTCGCGCACAAAGCGGCGCGCATGGCGGTACGGCGCGGGAATGACACCCAGCAGGGCATCATAGCGCGCCGTCAGCTCCCGATGTTCCAGAAAGGCCCGACCGGCCGCCAGCGCCTCCGGCCCCCCGAGACTGCAAAAATGCGCGACGCCCGTCCGCGCTCCCGGCAACGCGGGCCGTACCCACGCGCACGCCACCGCCCGCCCCCCGCTTACGGCCTCGTAGACCTCCGCCCCGGACAGCGCCCCCGGCAACGCCTCCCGGCGTTCCGCCGACGGCACGTCCCACAGCATCACCCCCCATCCTCCCGCAAGACCAAAAAAACGCCCTACCCGCGCCGCAGCCTCGCCGCGCATCCGCCGTATCTCCATGATTTTCTCCTGTTCCTGTCTGGTTGTTTGGTTGAAGTGTTTTCCCCCGTCATTCCCCCGCCGCCTCCGGCAACACGAAACAAACAGGATTCTTCCGCGCCGCCGGGGAACGGTCATTCGCCCGTTGTCCCGCGCGCTTCCGCCCCTCGTCATCCTCCTGAAAAAAGCGCGCTGGAGCGTTTCACCTTTGAAAAAGGTGAAATGCGAGGCGGCAGCACAGCGCCGCCCG
>CAJMRA010000260.1 GCA_905215675.1 uncultured bacterium
GTTTCCCTTCCCCCCGGCATATCCGTCTATCTCTCTGTCCCGCTGCGCCATGAGGGGCGGGAGCCGCGCAGGGGCGCGGGGGCGCGTCGGGCGTGCGGGCGGGCGTCGTCGGGATGCGCCCGGTTTCGCACGCCCAGAATATAGGCAAGGGCCAGCGCCATGACTTCGCAATCCCAGTAGTGATTGGGGCGGCCCTTGGGGTTGAGCCAGACGCCTTTTTCCGGATCGAAGACCTCGGCGCAAAGTTCGCGGGCGTACTGGACGAGTTCGCCGCGTTCGTTGTCGTGCAGGTGGAAGGCGCCGGGGTCGTCCGGCGCAATGGCCAGCTTGGCCGCAAGATCGTTCTTGAAAAAGGTGGTATCGCAGCGCCAGAGGTTGACGCCCCCGGGAATGCGCACCTTGTTGCCCCGGGCGTCGGTGTAATATTCCTGCGGCGACGGCGTATAGGGCTGCGTCATGGACTGGACGCCCTGCCACGGAAAGACACGCCCCCGATGCCGGACGGCATAACGGTAGATTTCCGCCGTGCGCCCGCCCATGGCGTCGATCATGGCCGCATAGACGGGCATTTCCCGCCCGGCGGCGTCCTGCCAGCTTCCGGCCCAGAGCAGTTCGTCCAGCGACTCCAGCGAGTTGACCGAACCGCACTGAACAAGCCAGGATTCTTCCGTGCGCCCGTAGCCGAAGGCCCGCAGCACATAGCGGAAATAGCTCCCCTGCGTGTCCACGCCCGCAAGAAGTGCGCAGACGCGCTCCCGGCCGTTGACGGGGCCGGGAATCACGCCGCGCGGGCGGTCGTCGCACAGCTGGAGAATACCGTCCTCCGCACGCTCGGCATGTTCCACCACCCACGGCTCGGCCTTGTACTGGTTTTGCAGATTCTTGAGGTCGTCGAGCTTGCCGGATTCCTTGTAGGCCAGATGCGCCGCGGCCACCTCGGACAGCGAAACAAAGTAGGACAGCCAGGCAGGAATGTGGAAGCCGAGCTTTGCCGGGGGACGCCCGGCCAGACAGGCGGACAGGGAAAGATGACTGCCGCGCTCGCGCCATTCGCCCAGACGCACCGCGCGATCCCGGTCGCTGTCGTCCCAGACCGCGCCGCAATGCTCGCAGGGATAGAAGGCCAGACGCTGCGCCAGCACCTCTTCGGCCTGCGGTTCGGCGTCCGTATCCTTGCCCGGCCAGCCAATGCGATCAAAGTGCATCCGTTGCCACATGCCGCAGTGCGGACAGCGCACATGATAGTCGAAACGCGCGCCCGCCTCCTCGTTGAATGCCCGCCATATGGGGCCGTCCTCGGTGGTCGGGGTGGATATCTTGACGATATGCCGCCGCGTGCGCCATGTGGTCGTGCGCTTTTCGGCCAGCGTTTCGGAGGTCGCCTCGTTCCGGGGATTCTTGTACTTGTCCAGCTCGTCCAGAATGAGCGTCCGAATGGGCTTGTTGCCCAGGCGCGAGACGGAACCCGACCAGCCCAGATATATGGGCATGTGCGCAAGATTGATGCGCAGGCTGCTGGCGTCGTCGGCGCTGCCCGTCATGTAGTCCTTGAGGCGCGGGCTTGCCGTAATCATGGGGATGATGCGGTCGCGCGCATTTTCCCGCGCCGTGATTTCATCCGGGAAAACGTACATCACCGGGCCGGGACTGCGGTCGATGCACCAGCCCACAAAGTTGTGCCCGGCTTCGGAGCCGCCTGTCTGCGGGCTCTTGCATATGATGACCGTTTCCACGCCGGGCGTGCCCATGGCGTCCATGATGCCCGCAAGATAGGGCGTGAAGACGTTCTTCCAGCGCCCCGGAATGCTGGACATTTCAAGCACGCGGTATTTCTCGGCCCATTCGCTCACGGGTATGGGCCGACGCCGCCGAAAGAGCTTGCGCTCGCCCCGCGAAAAGACGCAGCGCAGGGAACGGCGCCCGGCAAGCGCCGCGCGCATGCCGTCCCCCATCCATGCCGGAAAGGCGGAAACGGTCAGCGTCAGCGTCCGCGCCCGCTCCGGCAGGTTAATCAGCCGTATCTGCGCCATGCCGCGGCTCCTCCGTCCCTGTCATGTCCACGTCCACGGTGATCTCCAGCTCCCGCGCGTAGTCGCTCAGGGCGTCGTCAAAGAGGCGTTCCAGCGCCTGCGTGAGCGCCGTCACCTTGCGGGGATCGCCGCTCACGGCGTCCACCAGCTCCAGCGCATGCGCCTCGAAAGCCGTCCTGATGCCGGAGGACAGCGCCAGCGCCCGCCCTGCCAGCTCCAGATACACGTCGTCGCGGAGAATGTACTTGCCCCGCCTGACAGACAATTCCAGCTCCCGCAGGTCCGCGTCCGCCTGCAACTTGCGGATTTCGGCTTCCTCCTTTTTCCGTTGCCGCTCGGCCGCGCGCGCCACCACGCCGTCGGGCGTCTCCAGCATGGGAAGCGACATCATGTAGCGCTCCACGTCCCGCCGCCGGAAGGAACCGTCCGCCTGCTTCTTCAGGCGGCCGCGCTTCACGTCCTCGAAAAACTTTGTTTGTCCCAGCTTGCGCCCCGCGTCCCGTACATGGGCCAGCACGGCGCTCCAGTTTTTCAGGCTATCCTGCTGCATAACTCTTGCCGTGGTGATGGTTGGACTCTCAGGAAAGCAGGCTTGACGCCTGCATATTCCTGCTCCATACTTATGGCGTACATGTGTGGCGGGTGGCCCGCTGCGCGAGGCGGCAGGTGGCACTGCCGCCTTTTTCATGCTTGACACGACGCCCGGACCATGCTTACAGAAAAAGGGCGGAAGGTGTTAGCGCACCTGCCGCCCACGGGCCAGTCCCCGGAATAGATATCCAGTTTTCAGCCCCTGTGAGAATGGCAACTTCTCACAGGGGCATCCTTATTTCATCAGACGACGAAGAATAAGGGCAACCACTACGCCTGCCACAACTTGCGCGGCAACGTCTGTGAGGAACTGCCACATAGGCGCAACCTCCTTTAGGGGGCCGGCCCACGCTGAGCCTAGCAAAGGCCCGGCGGGATGGCAAGAATGGCACGTTCCGGTTTGATACGACGCCCGGACCATGCACACAAAAACCGGACTCATCTCCCGCTAATGTTGACAAAACGGCAAATCCTGGGAAATTTTGTTTCGTAATACCTATCTTTTGGTATGGAAATGCGTTATTGATTGAAGCATACTTTTTCGCGGAGGATACCATGAAAGGTTCGCTTGGAGCATTGGCGCTGGTCATGTGCATGACAGGTTCTGCCCTGGCGGCGGATGTTCCTGCATACGATATCAAGGCAACATGCAGGGAAATCGCGTCCGTAAGTGGCGGCAGCAAGGTAATCGAGCTTCAGTGTTGCAAGGATGAAACTGCCGCGCAGGAGCGATTGCAGAAAACTTCGGTTCCTGCGAATACCATGCGGACGTGCGACGAGATTGCCCGGATGGGGGCAGGTTCCTACGTCATTCTTGAGCAGTGCATCAAGGATGAACTGGACGCAGCAGCGCAGTTGCAGTAAACCCGCACAGGCTATGCTGCTTTAATGTCCCTTTTTTGAGGCTTGACACAGCTGGTTAGATTTGGCGGCCCCGGTAGTGAGTCAGACTACCGGGGCCGAACCTTTTCCGGAATTGCTAGCTGCACGAACGCAGCAGAGACCTATGCGACTGGCGCAGCTTTCAGACTGAGCTTCAGAGCAGACATGACTTTCAGTACGGTATCAAACCTGGGTTCGGTTCCCGGC
>CAJMRA010000261.1 GCA_905215675.1 uncultured bacterium
TTTTCCTCCCCCCTCAATTCTTTATCAATCCTCTCTTTCAGCCGGGGGCGGGGTGGTTTCGGGGTCTATGCGTTGTCTGACGAGGTTTCTGAGGAGGGTTTTTTCGCTGTCGAAAAGGGGGCGATGGAGGGTATCGCGGCTGAGGAAGAGCAGGCGGCGGTCCAGTTCGGGGGGGATGCCGTAGTTATCCCGGATGGCCTTGAGTTCCTGCGGCGCGAGAGCTTCGATGAAGGCGTCGGCGCATTGGGAGAGGCGGCTTTCGATGTCCTGGCAGCCGCCTTGCAGGATGGTCTGCACGTGGGCGCGCAGGATGACTTTTTCTTCGGGCCAGAGGTGGCGCTGGAGCATGAGGCGCGTTTGATAGAGCAGTTCGCGATCGCGTTCCTGGGGGATGCGGGGGCAATCGCGGAGGGCGGCTTTTTCCTCATCCGAGAGGCTTTCCACAAAATGTGTGGCGCATTGCAGCAGCAGCTTCTTGTCGTTGCTGGTTTCCGTATAGGGGGCGTCCATGGCGGGGGCGTCCGCCGTGTCTCCGGCGTCTGTCGGGAGCGCGGCACAGGTGGAGCCGTCGCTTGCAGAAGCGGCGTTTTCGTCCTGCACGGGCGTTTCGGCGGGCGCGCAGGTCGGCGCGTCGGGGAGGGCGTCAGGCTGCGCGGAGAGCGGGGCGGGCGCGTCGCCTTCGGAGGACGGCGGCATGTCGGATACTTGCAGCTGGTTTTGCACGAGATCGCGCAGTTCCACTTTTTCTTCGGGGGAGAGAAAGTGCCGCATGGTGAGCTTGGCCTGAAAGAGCAGACGCTTGTCCAGTTCCGGGGGGATGCCGTGATTGAGACGGACGGCGTATTTTTCCGCTTCGGAGAGTCCGGCGGCGAAGAGGCGCGCGTTGAGGTCGAGCAGGCAGCGTTGTTCCTGCGTCAGGGGCGCGGGGGCGTTTTCGCCGTCCGTGAGCGGGGCGGGGTCGTCGTCCGCGCTGATGTAGGCCGTGGGCATGGAAATGATGCGGGCATCCTGGAATTCGGCCTTGCGGACGAAACTTTCGATGGCTTCGCGGGGCCATTCGATATTTTTATCCACTTCCGCAAGCAGGATGGGCGAGGAGGCGCTCTGTCCGTTGATGCCGAGGCGGTGGATGCGCACGCCCAGCATCTGGGCCGCGCCCACGCCGGGCGCCAGATCGGCGTCGCCGGAAAGAATGATGGCGGACGTGATGGCCCGGTTCTGCGCCAGCGCCAGCAGGTCCGCCATGAGCAGACCGTCAACGCCCTTTTGCTGGCCGTAGGCGTTGAGCGTGCCGTAGCGCATCTTGATGTCGTCAAGCCGGGCGAGGGCCTGATGCTGTTCGGTCACGACGCCGCGCGGATCGCGCCCGTCATACCAGTAGATACGCAGGAGGGAACATTCGGAAAACTGGCTGTGAATCTCGTTGATGAGAGATTCGCGCATCCTGGGGGCATCTATGAGGATGTCCTCCCGCCTGCGTTTTTCGCCGTACAGAAGATAGGAAAGTTGTACCCAGAAATAACCGGCGTCCACAAAAGCGGCTACACGCTCCACACGCTCCTCCACGGATTCAGATCGGGCAGTTTCGGCGCTCGGGGCGCCTCGTGCCATAAATTAATGATCTAGCATAGCTTTGGAAAAAGTGACACAAAAAAATAAGGGGGAGAAAAATTCTCCCCCCCACTACATAAAAGCGTCTTCGGGACGCCGGATAGACATTTTGTGTGGCATGTGAAATTCATGGCATGTTGCCGCGCATTTGTCAAGATGCGCTTCCGTGCTTATATGAAAAAATCCCGCCGCGTCAGCCTTGGGCGTCATACCTCTGAAAAAGATAAAACGCGAGGCGGCAGCACTGCGCCGCCCGGCCCGAAGCGAGCGGAAAAAACGCGTTTTTTCCGCAAAACGACAGGCCGTACTGAAAATGCTCCCGAGGGTACGGGCTCGCCGGGAAAATCCTGCTGGAGGTGTCCTCCCATGACGGCATACGCCCTGCTTGGCGCTGCCCTGCTGATTCTTGCCTGCCTGTTGAGCAACCGGCTTTTCGGGCGACTGGGCATGCCCACGTTGCTGGCCTTTCTGGGGCTCGGCATGCTGTGCGGTTCCGACGGTCTGCTGAAAATAGCGTTCGACGACTTTGCCCTGTCCGAACAGGTGAGCAGCGTCGCCCTTATTTTCATCATCTTTTACGGCGGTTTCTGGACAAACTGGAGGCTTGCCCGGCCCGTTGTCGGCAAGGCGCTGCTGCTGTCCTCGGCGGGCGTGGTGCTGACGGCCGCGCTCGTGGGCGCGTTCTGCCACTGGGCGCTGGGCATGCCGACCGCCGAAAGCCTGCTCGTGGGCGCGCTCATCAGCTCCACGGACGCGGCGTCGGTCTTCTCCATCCTGCGCGCCAAACGCCTCAATCTGCGCTACGGCACGGCCTCCATGCTGGAAATGGAAAGCGGCAGCAACGACTGCTTTTCCTATATGCTGACCGTGGTCATTCTGGCCTACATGGGCGGCACCGCGCAGGGGCCCGGCGCGGTCGCCTGGATGCTCTGCGTGCAGATCGTGGCGGGCGCCGTCTGCGGCGTGGTCATTGCGCTGGCGGCCCGGTTCATCCTGCAACGTACGACCTTCAGCGCCGACGGCTTCGACGCAATCTTCATGCTGGCCGTGGCGCTGCTTTCCTATACCGTCCCCCAGACCATCGGCGGCAACGGCTATCTGAGCGCCTACCTTGCGGGCATGATTCTGGGTAACTCCCGCCTGCCCAACAAGCGCTCGCTGCTGGGCTTTTTCGACGGCCTGACGGGCCTCATGCAGATGGTGCTGTTCTTCCTGCTCGGCCTGCTGGCCTCGCCGTCCCACCTGCCCGCCGTGGCCCTGCCCGCAACCCTGATTGCCCTCTTCCTCACCTTCGTGGCCCGGCCCCTGTCCGTGGCCCTGCTGCTGGCCCCCCTGCGCAGCCCCCTGCGCCAGCAGCTGCTGGTGTCATGGACCGGCCTGCGCGGAGCGGCGTCCATCGTCTTCGCCATCGTCGCCACCATCGATCCCGCGCATACCTACAGCGACATTTTCCATACCGTCTTTTTCATCGTCCTGCTGTCCGTCCTCTTTCAGGGAACGCTGCTGCCCTGGGTGGCGCGGCGGCTGGACATGATCGACGATGAGGAGGACGTGCGCAAGACCTTTAACGATTACGACGAAAATGTGCCCCTGACCTTTGCGGAATGCACCCTCGGGGAAGGCAGCCCCTGGGTGGGCCGCCATGTCCGCGATCTGGACCTGCCGCCGGATACCCTGCTGGCCCTTGTCCGGCGCGACGGCCACAACTTCGCCCCCGACGGCAATACCCGCCTTCAGGCGGGCGACGTGCTGGTGCTGGGCGGCAGGGAAGTAACGTCCATCAGCAGCGCCGTCCTTCAGGAACGCCGCGTGGACAGGGACAGCCCCCTGGCCGGTCGCCCCCTGCGCCAAGCCCCCGCGGACATGCCCCTTGTGGTGGCCGTGCTGCGCGGCGAGGGCGTCCTCATTCCCCGCGGCGATACCATCCTGCGGGAAGGCGATATCCTGGTCGTCTATGAGGAAACGGACTAGAGCCTGTTAAGAGTCAATCGTTCTTCCGGGGCAGGGAGATACTCTCGCCCAAATGAAAAAACAATAAGCAACCCACCAATAACGACCTAAGTAAATAAACCACTACAAACATATATATACAC
>CAJMRA010000262.1 GCA_905215675.1 uncultured bacterium
GCGCGTTTCAAACCATACGGCCTGTCGTTTCGCGGAAAAAAACGCGGTTTTTCCGCTCACTTTTGGCCGGGCGGCGCTGTGCTGCCGCCTCGCGTTTCACCTTTTTCAAAGTTGAAACGCTCTATTCCGCGGGCGGCGCGATATTGATGCTTTCAGCCAGCACGTAGAGGGGACGTCGTTTTGTTTCGTCGTAAATCTTGCCGAGGTAGATGCCTATGATGCCGAGATTGCCCATGATCATGCCGCCGATGAACCAGAGGGACACCATGACGCCCGCCCAGCCCTCGACGGGAATGCCCCAGAAAAGCTTGCGCACGAGAATCCACAGGGCCATGCCCAGGGAAAGGAGCGTGAGCAGGGCCCCGCAACGGATGGCAAGGCGCAGCGGTTTATTGGAGCGACAATGGAGTCGAACGCCAGCGTCAGGAGCTTGGACAGGGTATAGGAGGAGCGGCCGCTGTATCTGGCGCCGTGCACGACGTCCACATAGCCGACGGAAAAGCCGAGCCACTGGAGCTGGCCCGGAAGATTGCGGGTCGCTTCGCGCATGGTGCGGTAGGCATGGAGCACCCTGGAGGAAAAAATGCGGAAGTTGGCGATCTCGCAGTCGTACGGCATGCCGGAAAGTCGGCTGAATACCCACGCAAAGCAGCGGGAAGACATGCGTTTCGCCCAGGAATCCTGCCGTTTTCCGCGTCGGGCGCAGACCATGTCGAAACCCTCCGCGGCCTTGGCGTACAGGCGGGGAATTTCTTCCGGCCTGTCCTGCAAATCGCAGTCCATGACGACAATCCAGTCCCCCGTGCAGAGATCCAGACAGGCCGTCAGCGTATGGTGCTGGCCGAAATTGCGGGCAAGGCGGGCCGCCTTGACGCGCGGATCCGCGGCCGCCAGCTCCCGCAGTTTTTCCCAGGTGCCGTCATTGCCGCAATCCTCGACAAAGACGAATTCCAGCTGATCAAAATCCGCCATTTGGGCGAAGGCTGCGCAGACTTTGTCATGAAGGGCAAAGACGGAATCCCTGCTCTTGTACCAGGGAACGGCAATCGAAAGTTTCATGAAGGTTACCTTGCTGTTTTCGGCGGCCAGAGATGTTCTATTTTGTCCTGCGTCAGGGGATAGATACGCGATTCCCCGGCATTGCATACGGAGCGCTCCGGCAGGGAGCGCAGCAGGATGCTTCCCGCGCCGACAATGGATTGCCGACCGACGGCAAGGTCTTCCCTGACGACGGCGTTGGACCCGACAAGGGCGCATTCGCCGATGGAAACATGCCCGTTGACGGCGGCATTGGCGCCGATGAAGACGCCGTCCCGCAGGGTCGTGTGATGGCCGATAAAGGCGTTGGGCCAGATGACGACATTTTCCCCGAGAGAGGCAAAGGGCTGGATGGTGACGTTTTCAAAAATGACGGCGCCCTTGCCGCAGCGTACATTGGCGGCAACCGTGGCTTTGGGACTGATGTAGGAAAGCTGGGTGAAGCCGCAGGCCGAGAGAGCGCGCGCCCGTTCGAGACGAAGCGCGTTCAGGCGGGCATAGCCGACGGCCACCAGAAAGAAGACCTCCCGATCCCTGAAATGGCGCGGGAGCTCGTCAAAGGGAATGACGGGCGCGCCCAGAAAGGAGTCCTCGCGGCAGTAGGGACGATCGACCGTAAAGGCCGCTATGCTTTCCTTCCAATCCTGGCGAATGTAGAAATCAAGCAGTTCCGCCTGCATGCCGAGGCCGAATATGATAATGGTGCGCATGAAAGATGGGGTTGGGGGTAAAACGGAGAAAGTCCGGGCATCCGCGGCCCGGCGCGGCTCATGACGTGAGGGAGCGTCGGAAAGAAAGGCCGGAACCGGCCTTTCTTTCCCCGGAGCGGCATGGCGTCAGGCCAGCAGACGTCCCATGAAGGCAAGGGCGTCGTTCTGAATGGCCTTCAGATGCTCCTCGTCCCTGAAACTTTCGGTGTAGACCTTGCAGATGGCTTCGGTGCCGGACGGGCGCGCCGCAAACCAGCCGCTTTCGGCGCAGACCTTGAGGCCGCCGATGGGCGCGCCGTTGCCGGGAGCGTGCGTCAGGATTTCCGTCACCGGTTCGCCGCCGAGCGTGCGCATGTCCACATCTTCGGCGCGGATGCTTGTCAGGCGCTTGCGCGTTTCGGCATCGGCCGGAGCGTCGAGGCGCTGATAGATCGGCGCTCCGAAGCGCTGCGTCAGGCGTTCGTACTGTTCGGAGGGGTCGGCCTGTTCGCAGGCCGTCATTTCCGCGGCCAGCAGGCAGAGCAGAGGGCCGTCCTTGTCGGTGCTCCACGGCGTGCCGTCGTGACAGAGGAAGGCCGCGCCGGCGCTTTCCTCGCAGCCGAAGCAGCAGCGTCCGCTTTGCAGATAGGGAACGAACCACTTGAAGCCGACGGGCACCTCCACCAGCGGCCGGTGGAGTTCCGCGGCCACGTGATCCAGCATGCCGCTGGTGACCAGCGTCTTGCCGATGCCGCCGCCGGGCCAGCGGTCGCGGGTGCGGAAAAGATAGTAGGCCGCGGCCGAGAGGTAGTGATTGGGGTTCATGAGTCCCCGGGGCGTGACGATGCCGTGACGATCGGCGTCGGGATCGCAGGCAAAGCTCAGATCATAGGCGTCGCGCAGGTCCAGCAGCCGGTTCATGGCGTAGGGCGACGAGCAGTCCATGCGAATCTTGCCGTCCTTGTCGCAGGGGACGAAACGGAAGGTGGGATCGACCTCGCGGTTGACGATGGTGAGATTCAGCTTGTAGCGCTCGGCAATGGCTTCCCAGAGCGGCAGGCTTGCGCCGCCCAGCGGGTCCACGGCCAGACGGATGCCGGACGCGGCG
This sequence comes from uncultured bacterium, assembly GCA_905215675.1. GTDB lineage: Bacteria > Desulfobacterota > Desulfovibrionia > Desulfovibrionales > Desulfovibrionaceae > Desulfovibrio. Next base: position 2,836 of record CAJMRA010000262.1, read on the forward strand.
ATGGCGTCCATATTGATGACCCTGGAGAGGTCCTCCACATAGCGCGCCGTGAAGTCATATTCCGTCACAAAGGAGGATTTGCGCGCGGCGCGCAGGTGCATGATCTGCACGTCCCGATTTCCCGTGGACAGGTGTTCGTTGGCGCGATCCGCAATCCACGAGGTGACGTCCGTGTCCGCCGGGCCGCCGTGAGGGGGATTGTATTTGAAGCCGCCGTCCGCCGGAGGATTGTGGGAGGGCGTGATGATGATGCCGTCGGCAAGCCCGCTGCCGACCTTTCCGGCATTCCAGGACAGGATGGCGTGCGAGACGGCGGGCGTCGCCGTATAGGCGTCGTTCCCGGCAACATGAACATTGACGCCGTTGGCGGTCAGCACTTCCAGGGCGGAACCGAACGCCGCCGCGGAAAGGGCGTGCGTGTCGACGCCGAGGAACAGCGGCCCGTCTATGCCCTTGACGGCGCGGTAGTCGCAGACGGCCTGCGTGATGGCATAGATATGTTCCTCATTGAACGTATGAGACAACGAGGAGCCGCGATGCCCGGACGTGCCGAAAGAAACGCGTTCTTCCGGTACGGCGGGATCGGGATATTCCGTATAATAGGCGCGCATGAGTTCGGGGACGCGGACAAGCTGATCGTAGTCGGGCAGAAGCCCGGCCTTGGGATGGACTGCCATACTGCCTCCTGCATGTATTCCATGACATATAGCCGCTTCGGGGGCGCTCCGCAATCGTTCCCCCGGGGGGGACGGCGCAAAAAATAGGGCGTTTTATTTTTGAAACAGGGAAAACGCGAGGCGGCGGCACAGCGCCGCCCGGCCGAAACTGAGCGGAAAAACCGCGGTTTTTCCGTGAAACGGCA
>CAJMRA010000263.1 GCA_905215675.1 uncultured bacterium
CCAACGCGCTTTTTCAGAGGGGATACAGGCCAGGCGGCAAGTACTTTTCAAAGGTCATGTATTGCCTATATCTTCTATTTTTTTGAAATAAATAGAAAATATAGTGTTAACAGGCCCTGGAGCAATTTCAGTTTGAAACGCTGCGCGTTTCAAATCATACGGCCTGTCGTTTTGCGGAAAAAACGCGGTTTTTCCGCCCGCATCGGGCCGAACGGCGCCGCCGTCTCGCGTTCTCTCTTTTTCAGCTGTGGCACGTTATAGCGGCACGCAAATTGCATGCAAAAAGACAGCCGTTGTTTTTTTGCCGCGTGCCGCAGGCCCCCTGCCGCAGGCCGGAGCAGATCAGCCCAAACAGGGACGGCGCGCGTCCGCGCCCGTCCGATGGTCGCCGCTCTTGCGAAAGGCCGCGCCTCCGTTGTATAACAGTTGCGGTCACGTCCATACCCGTGATTTCCCGCAAGAAACGCACAAAGGATATCGCCATGACATCTACCTTCGCCCGCTGCCTGCGGCTGTTCCTGCTCCCGCTGGTTGCCCTCAGTCTTGCCGGCTGCGCCGGAGGCGCGCAGACGCCGACGTCCTCCGGCTACACGGATGCGGTGGAAATCAAGCTCAAGTGCCGCGAAATGGCCGATCAGATGCTGGCAACCATGCCCAACGCCGCGCTGGAAGGCTATGTGGCCATGCCGACATCCTTCGTCAACAAGAACAACACCACCCAGAGTTCGCCCCTCGGCCGCCTGCTGGCCGAATCCATGTACTATGAGTTCAACCAGCGCGGTTTCCCCACCCGGGAATATCGCCTGAGCGGCGTCATCTCCAGCGTCGGCGGGAAAAATGACCTGGCCCTGGCCGCCGGTCAGCTGGCCCCCGTCAAGGGGCAGAAATGGGCCGCCCTGCTCGTGGGCACCTATCTTGTGGACAAGGACGCCACCTTCGTCAACGCCCGTCTTGTGCGCGCCAGCGACGGCCTTGTGCTGCGCACCGCCCAGCTCGTACTCGTCAATACGCCCATTGTCGAACGCCTGCTTTCCGACGGCCCCCGCGACAAGAAGGGCAATCCCGTCACCCCCCTGTATCCGCCCCTGTACCAGCCGCTGAACCAGGGCTCGCTCACCATCACGCAGGGCCGCTGAGGCCAAGGAGATTTTCATGAAAACGAAACTCGTCTGCACCCTTGCCGCCGCCCTGCTCCTTGCCGCCGCGCCGGCCTTCTGCGCCACCCTGAGCGCGGGCGACAGCGTTTCCAACGACGGCAAAAGCCTTTGCCGCCGCTATCTTGCCGAAGGCGAAAAATACCGTGAGCAGAACCGGTATGAACTGGCCCGCCAGAGCTACGCGCAGGCCCTGTCCATCTGCAACGACGGACGGGACATCGCCACGGCCAAGCAGGGCCTGAACACCATCGAACTCTTGCTGCGCACCATGCGCTAAGGATACTCCCATGCGACACTTCGCCCTTCCTCTCGTCCTCGCGCTCGGTCTGCTGCTTCCCTGCGCCGCCGCACGGCCCGCCGTCGCGGCCAGCGTTCCCTCCGCCGCCGACAGCATCGGCAAACAGATCGACGCGCAGATGGTCCAGCGCTATGCCGCCAAGACCACGGATGACGGCCTCTCCCAAAGCGAACGGGAAAGCCGCATGCGCGCCCGTACCATCATCATGGGCACCGTGGCCGCGGACATCAACGATCTCAATGCCAGCTGCCCCCTTGCCCGCCAGATGACGGAGGAAATCTCCCGCTATCTTGTCTCCAAGGGCTATCGCTTTCAGGAACTGCGCAAGGGCAGCTATATCCGCTTCCATCCCGAAACCGGCGAACTCATCCTCACCCGCAACGTGCGCCAGCTGGCCAGCCGCGTCGGCACCAGCCACGCCGTCCTTGCGGGAACCTACGTCGTCAGCGCCGACAACGTCCGTTTCACCATGCGCCTGATACATACGACGTCCAACGAGGTGCTGGCCATGGGTACGGCCACCGTCTCCATCAATGACGACGTGCTTCCCCTGCTCTACGACTTCAACTCCAGCAGCCGTTCCAACCTCCTCACCGGTACCGGTTCCGGCCTGCAATAGAGCGTTTCACCTTTGAAAAAGGTGAAACGCGAGGCGACGGCACCGCGCCGCCCGGCCCGAAGTGAGCGGAAAAACCGCGTTCTTTCCACGAAACGACAGGCTGTATGGTTTGAAATGCGCAGCATTTCAAACTAAAAATGCTCCAGGGCGTTTCCGGCTTGAAACGCAGCGCCCTTCAAGCCCTACGGCCTGTCCCCGCGTCGAAAAAGCCCCGCGCACGCCCGCTCCCTTGCGGGCGTGCGCTTTTTGCGCCATAACCGCACAACGCGGCGCATGTTCCGTCCCGGCCGGACGGTTCCGCGCCGCCCGGCCGGAAACGCCGCCGACACGCCGCCGCGCGCAGTCCCGCTCCCCGGCGCGTCAGCCCCCCCATACTTCACAGACAGTCACAAAAGGAGTCGTCATGGCCCTCAGCATCGGCATCGTCGGCCTGCCCAATGTGGGCAAATCCACCTTGTTCAACGCCCTCACCAAGGCGCAGAACGCCCAGGCCGCCAATTACCCCTTCTGCACCATCGAGCCCAACAAGGCCACGGTCGCCGTTCCCGACAAGCGCGTCGATGCCCTGACCGCCAAGGCCAGACCTCAGAAAACCATTCACGCCAGCGTGGACTTCATCGACATTGCCGGTCTTGTGCGCGGCGCAAGCAAGGGCGAAGGGCTCGGCAACCAGTTCCTTGCCAATATCCGCGAATGCGCCGCCATTGTGGAAGTCGTCCGCTGCTTCGAGGATGAAAATATCACCCATGTGGACGGCGGCGTCGATCCCCTGCGCGATATCGACACCATCGAAACGGAACTCCTGCTCGCCGATATCCAGAGCGTGGAAAAGCGGCTGGAAAAGCTGCTCAAGATGGCCAAGGGCAGCAAGGACGCCAAGGCCGCCGCGGAAATCATGCAGCAGCTCCTGAACGCGCTCAACGACGGCAAACCGGCGTCCGCCTTCCCCCTGCCCGAAAACGAGACCTTTCTCCAGTCCTGGCGGGAACTGGGCCTGCTCACGGCAAAGCCCGTCATCTACTGCGCCAACGTGGACGAAAACGCCGTGGCCGACGGCAACGAACTCTCGCAGCGCGTCCGTGACCTCGCCGCCGAGCGCAACGCCGGTTTCGCCCGCATCTGCGCCAAGCTCGAAGAGGAATTGCAGGGCCTGCCGGATGACGAACAGGCCGAGATGATCTCCTCCTACGGCATCGACGAAAGCGGTCTCGTGCGCATCATCCGTACCGGTTACGATACCCTCGGCCTGTGCAGCTACTTCACCGCGGGCCCCGACGAAGTGCGCGCCTGGACCATCCGCAAGGGCTGGAAGGCCCCGCAGGCCGCGGGCGTCATCCATACCGACTTTGAACGCGGCTTCATCCGCGCCGAAGTCGTCTCCTACGACGACTACATGAGCCACGAAAACGAAGCCGCCTGCCGCGCCGACGGCGTCCTGCGCGTGGAAGGCAAGGAGTACGTCGTTCAGGACGGCGACGTCATGCATTTCCTGTTCAATGTCTAGGGCCTGTTAGCACTAAATCGTTCTTCTGGGGGGAAGGAAACCCCCTTGGCTAGGGGCTGTTTCTAAAAAGTTTATTGCAGCCAAACCAGACAGGCCGCTAACA
>CAJMRA010000264.1 GCA_905215675.1 uncultured bacterium
TTTGGGGTGCTGAAATGTTTTTCCTTTTTCGGGCGGCGCTGTGCTGCCGCCTCGCATTTCACCTTTGAAAAAGGTGAAATGCTCTAATGCTGCCTGTCCGTGGGCGTCATGATCCGCAGGCTCTGCAAAATCTCTTCGCTGCGCCGCATCCAGCGCTCCCGCGACTGTCCGCCGGCGCTGACGGCAAGAATCAGCATCCGGCCCTCATGACCAAGTACCAGCATATCGTTGTGAATGGGGCCGTCCGGTGCGCTCGTCTCGAACTCGAAACGGGCGCAGAACCGGCCGTCCACCATGACGAGTTCGTCGCGCAGCCAGCGGGCGTCGGGATAGAGTTCGCGCATCTCCATGGAAAGCACGGGCCGGGCCGTCGCCATATCGTCGGGAAACGGCGTTTCGGGGCTGTAGGCCGCCACCGTGGCGCTGCCGTCGCGCGACGCGAGCACATCTCCCGCGTCCGGCGGCAGATCGGGAAACTTGGCCTTGCGCAAATCCGGCGCCAGCGGCGACAGCCCCTCGGGGACCTCCAGCGACACAAGTCCCTGCAACAGGCTTACGGGACAACGCTCCTCGGCCCGGCAGGGCAGCGCGCACAACAGCAGGACAACCAGCCCCGCCAGAAAACGACATACCATAAAAAACCGCCTTTCCCCGCGCATGGGCATTTTCAGAGCAATTTCAGTTTGAAACGCTGCGCATTTCAAACCATACGGCCTGTCGTTTCGCAGAAAAAACGCAGTTTTTCCGCCTAGTTCGGGCCGTGCGGCGCTGTGCCGCCGCCTCGTATGGCATCTTTTCAAGGATACAACGCTCATGCGGCATGTGCCGCACGCCCGTCTCTCCCGGGCAGCGTAGAAAAAAAGCGCCCCGAAGGGCGCTCGATATTATTCTTTCTCTTTCTTGAAGAGATTCTTGACAAAATCCTTGGCCTTGTCCAGCGGCCCTTCTTCCTGCTCGTACTTTTCAAATTCGCGCAGCAGCTCTTCCTGCTTTTCGGTCAGCTTGGTGGGCGTCAGTACGCGCACCTCCACCAGCAGATCGCCGCGCTGCGTCCTTCCGGGATAAGGCATGCCCTCGCCCGCCAGACGCAGAAGGGTACCGCTCTGTATGCCCTTGGGAATCTCCAGCGGCAACGGCTCCTTGAGTCCGGGCACCTCCACACGGCATCCCAGGGCGGCTTTCACAAAGCTGATGTTGCACGTATAGATGAGGTCCTGCCCCTGACGCCGGTACTGCTTGCTCTGCTCCACATGCAGCACCACGTACAGATCGCCGGGAGGCCCCCCGTGAATGCCGGGCTCGCCTTCGCCGCGCACCCGCAGCCGCGTGCCGGTATCCACGCCGGCGGGCACGCGCACCACGATTTCCCGGATGCTCTCCACCGTGCCTTCGCCCTTGCACTTGGGGCAGGGCTTAGTGATGATCTGTCCCGTTCCGTGACAGGCGGAACAGGGCATGGCCAGCTGGAAAAAGCCCTGTGAACGACGGATTTGTCCGGTACCGCCGCACTGACGGCAGGTTTCCGGGCTGCTGCCCGCCGCCGCGCCGGAGCCCTTGCATTCAGGACAATCAATATGCTTGGGCAGGGAAAGCTTGATTTCGTCGCCCGAGGCCGCCTGCGCAAAACTGATGGACAGATTGTAGCGCAAATCGGCGCCCGCCATGGGACGCATGCCGCCCCCCGCGGCGGCAAAGCCGAACAAATCGCCGAAAATATCGCTGAAATGGGCGAAAATGTCCTCGGTACTGCCGAAGCCGCCCCCCGCGCCGCCCACATGGCCGAAGCGATCATACTGGGCGCGCTTCTCGGGATCGCGCAAGACGTCGTAGGCTTCCGCGGCTTCCTTGAATTTCTGTTCCGCTTCGGCGTCGCCCGGATTGCGATCCGGATGATACTTCATCGCCAGCTTGCGATAGGCTTTCTTGATCTCTTCCTCGTCGGCCGAACGTTCGACGCCGAGAACTTCATAATAGTCGCGTGCCATGCAATGTCCCGCTGGGCTCTCGTCTGTGGAGCAGATATGACGGTTTACGTACTTTAAAGCATTTTCAGTTGAAACGCCACGCGCATCAACCCCTGCGGCCTGTCGTTTCGCGGAAAAAACGCGGTTTTTCCGCTCACTTTGGGCCGGGCGGCGCTGTGCCGCCGCCTCGCGTTTTCACCTTTTTCAAAGGTGAAACGCTCTAGATACCACAATCTAAAGACAAAAAAATATCAGGCATCGCGCGTGTCCGCGCATGCCTCGCCGGGGCGTCCGCTCCCGCAGCGCCGGAGCGCCGCCCCTCGCGCGAGGGCCGCTAGCCTTCGTCGACGGGGCCCTGCCGCCCTTCGGGCAGCGGATTGTACAGGCTCTTGTCGTCGGGCATGACCTTGCCCGCGGCGATTTCGCGCAGGGCGGTGACGACTTCCTTGTTGCTGGTCTCAAGCAGGGGTTCGTAACCTTCCCGATACTGGCGCACGCGCTTGATGGCCATTTGCACGAGCAAAAAACGATTGTCCACGCGTTCCTGGCAATCTTCCACGGTAATGCGGGCCATGGTTCCTCCATACCTTGCCGCAGGCAAGGCAAAAAATGGGTAGAGGCAAGCGGACCGCCGGCGGCGGCCTGCTTGCCGTAACAAGCCACAATAGGTAGAGTCCCCGGAGCTGTCAAGCAATGTTTCGTATCACGACGCCCTTTCCTGCCCAGCGCGGCATGCCGGGGCCGCAACACAAAGGATCACAGCAATGAGGGAAAAAAGGACCTTTGCGCAGGAACTCTGCGTCAAAAGCGCGGGCAAGGCCATGCAGCGGCTTGAGATGGTGCGGCCGGGCAGCCGCATCGGTATTGCCGTCTCCGGCGGCGTGGACAGCTTCGTCCTTCTGAAATGCCTGCATATCCGGCAGGGAATCGTCCCCTTTCCTTTCGAGATCATGGCAATCCATCTCAATCCCGGTTTCGACCCCTCCAGCCATGCCCCGCTGGCGGACTGGCTCGCCCGGCACGGCATCCCGGCCCATCTGGAAGTAACCGACTTCGGCCCGGAAGCCCATTCGGAACGCAATCTGCGCCGCTCCCCCTGCTTCCGCTGCGCCTGGCTGCGGCGCAAGCGCCTGTTCGAACTCTGCGCCCGGTACGGCCTGACGCATCTGGCGCTGGGCCACAACGCCGACGATCTGGCCGCGACCTTCTTCATGAACCTGTGCCGTAACGGCCGCGTGGATGGCCTCAGCCCCAACGAGCCTTTTTTCGGCGGCGCGCTCCATCTCATCCGCCCCCTGCTCTTTGTCGAGAAAAAATACATCATCAAGGCCGCCCGGCAATGGGAGCTGCCCCTCTGGGCCAACAGCTGCCCCTCGGCGGGCAAAACCGCCCGCAGCGATATGGCGGACACGCTGGAACATCTCTACGCCGTCGCCCGGGACTCCCGGCGCTGCATCCTCAACGGACTGGAGCGCTGGCAGACGGAAAAGACCCTGAGCGCCCGGCGCGCCGGGGAACAGGAATCATGATGGCTTTGAGAGCGTTTTCAGCGCGACATGTTGTCAACACCATATTTCTATTTATTTCAAACAGATAGAAATACAGGCGACACATAAGCTTTGAAAACTACCTGCCGCATGGCCTGTGTCCCATCTAGAGCGTTTCAACTTTGAAATGATTTGTATCCACAAGAAATAAACCAGCCTT
>CAJMRA010000265.1 GCA_905215675.1 uncultured bacterium
GCGGCCGCTGGCCGGGATTCCAGTAAGGCGGGCGCTGCCCCTGATTCCAGGACGGCGGCCGCTGGCCGGGATTCCAGTAAGGCGGGCGCTGCCCCTGATTCCAGGACGGAGGCTGCTGGCCGGGATTCCAGTAAGGCGGGCGCTGTCCCTGATCCCAGGACGGGGGCCGCTGGCCGGGGTTCCAGTAGGGCGGGCGCTGCCCCTGATCCCAGGACGGGGGCCGCTGCGGGCGCTGGTTCTGATCCCAGTAGGGGGGGCGGGACGGACGCTGTCCCTGATTCCAGTGGGGCGGACGATGCGGACGCCGATCCTGATCCCAGCGATGGGGCCGCGCCGGACGCGTATAGCCCGGATACTGCTGCGGATAATAATACTGCCCTCCGCCCTGCGTCCAGCTTCCATCCATATTGGGATAAATCTGGGGCGCGATATACATGGGCGGCTGCTGCATCATGGGCTGTCGGGGCGCAATAATCGTGGTCACGGTCTCATCCCGTGTCGGATCATACCATGTGCCGCTGTATCCGCCGAAGGCCTGTCCCGTGCCGCTTACAATATCCTCGCGCGGCGCATCCTTGCCCGGCGTCCGGGGGGGCGTCTGTTCCTGTGCCGTCTGCGGCGCCGACGGCGTTGTCTGTCCTTCCGGCAACGCCGCCGACGGCGTCGTCTGCTCCCCCGTCAGCGGCGGAACAGCAAGTCCCCCGGGAGCGGGCCCGGACGCCTGCCCGCTCTCCGCCGCCCAGGACGGCGACCACACAGCCAGAAGGGCCAGGGCCATCATGAAAGAGGACGTCCTCTTTCTTACGGAGGAAAGCACGGTATCTGCATTGGTCGTCATGCAACTGCCTCCAGTACGGTTTTCCTTCTCGCAGCCGGACGCGTCATCGTGAAACGCGCGTCGTCTCACGGCATGCGCGTCCGCGTCTTGATGCTCATCCTGCCATACCATCCCATTGCCCCTGCTCCCTGTCAAATCCTTTTTCCAGACGAACAAGAGACTTGCGGGAAAAGCCGCCCCAAACGGGATTTTGCGCAAAAAGCCCCTTGGGATTCACGATCTTTTCTGTTATCTTTCCGTCAAGGAGGAAGCATCTATGTCCACAGACCGCGCCAAAGCCTACACCGAAGCCGGCGTCAACATTCAGGCGGGCAACGACCTTGTAAGCCGCATCAAACATCTTGTCGCCCGTACGCACACCAAGGGCGTTATTTCCGATATAGGCGGCTTCGGGGGCCTGTTCCGCCCGGAAATTGCCGATATGGCCGATCCGGTGCTGGTGTCTTCCACCGACGGCGTGGGTACCAAGCTCAAGCTGGCCTTTCAGTACAACAAGCACGACACGGTGGGCATAGATCTCGTCGCCATGAGCGTGAACGACATTCTCGTCCAGGGCGCCATGCCGCTGTTCTTCCTTGACTACTTCGCCACCGGCAAGCTGGATGTGGAAACCGCTCATACCGTCATCAGCGGCGTGGCCGAAGGCTGCCGTCAGGCATCCTGCGCCCTGCTGGGCGGCGAAACTGCGGAAATGCCCGACATGTACGCCCCCGGAGAATACGATCTGGCGGGCTTCTGCGTCGGCATCGTCGACAACGCCAAACTGGTGGACGGTTCCGGCATCCGCGTCGGCGACAGCATCGTCGGCATCGCCTCTTCCGGTCTGCATTCCAACGGCTATTCGCTGGCCCGGAAAATTCTGGCCAAAAGCGGCCTTTCTCCCGACGCCCCCTTCCCCGGCGCCGACGGCGCCACCGTGCGCGACGTGCTGCTTGCCCCCACCACCATCTATGTGGAGACCGTGCGCCATCTCATGCGGGACCTGTCCATCGGCGGCATGGCCCATATCACCGGCGGCGGCTTCTATGACAATATTCCCCGCGTCCTGCCCGCACAGGTGGAGGCCCATATCCGCTTCGGCAGCTGGGACATGCCCCCCGTCTTCCCCTGGCTCAAGGAAGCGGGCGAACTGGAATGGCCGGAAATCATGCAAATCTTCAATGCCGGTATCGGCTATATCCTCATCCTTCCCAAGGAAGAGACCGAAGGCGCCGTAAGCCGTATCCGCGCGTCCGGTTACGGCGCGTGGGAAATCGGCGTCATTGCCAAGCGTTCCGGCGACGGCGAGCAGGTCGTCGTCGAATTCTAGAGCATTGTACCTTTGCAATAAGGAAAACCGCGTTTCCCCCGCGAAGCCCGCATGGTTTGAAACGCCCGGCGTCTCAACCTGACAATGCTCCAGGAATCCGGCTGCCGTCGTATTTCCGAAATATTCTCAGCCCGCGTAACTCGCGGGCTTTTTTCTCTCTCCCCTTCATCTTGCAACAAGGCTAAACGCATGCAGACACTCGGCTGTCTTGGTAATGTGCTCTGGTTCATCTCGGGCGGGATCTTCATGGGGCTTGCCTGGTGGCTGGCCGGCCTGCTCTGCTTCATCAGCATCATCGGCATTCCCTGGGGGCGCGCCTGCTTCGTCATGGGCAACTTCGCCTTTCTTCCTTTCGGCTCCATGCCCGTCTCCCGCGACGTGCTGACAGGCAAAGGCGACATAGGCACAAGCATTTTCGGCAGTATAGGCAACATCATCTGGCTGCTTGTCGCAGGGCTGTGGATAGCTCTCGGCCACCTCGGCTGCGCCCTTGTCTGCGCCGTGACCATCATCGGCATTCCCTTTGCGTGGCAGCACGTCAAGCTCGCGGCTCTCGCCCTCTGCCCCATAGGCAAGACCATCGTGCCCGTCCAGGTTGCCCGGGCCGCGGAACAGGAAAGCGCACTGCGCGCCTTCCGACGGTAACTCCCGAACACCAACCGACCGGAGTCGGAACTCATAAGGAAAAACATCTCATGGCAAAGCTCGTCATCGACATGGAACGCTGTACCGGTTGCGGCCGGTGCGTCGCCGACTGTCTGCCGCAGGTACTGCAACTGCGCGACGGTACGCCCGCGCTGGTCAGGGAAGAAAGCTGCATGGACTGCCGCCATTGTCTGGCCGTCTGCCCGGTCGGCGCGCTCTCCATCGGCGGTCATGGACCGGCGGAAAGCTCCCCCCTGGAAAATCTGCCCGACTTCGCGTCCCTCAGTCGTCTGGTCAAGGGACGCCGCAGCGTCCGCCGCTACAAGCCCGAAAATATTCCCGCCGCCCATCTGCGGGAAGTGCTTGATGCCGCCGCCCACGCGCCGACGGGCGTCAACGCCCGCCGACTCTGGGTCGGCGTCATCGACGACGTCGATTCCATGAACGCCTTTCGGGCGGAGGTCTATGACGCCATCAATGACCTCGCCGCCCGGAACGCCGTTCCCCCCTCCCGGCGCTCGGCGTTCTTCATCCGTTCCGCCCAGCTCTGGAATCAGGAAGGGCAGGACGCCATCTTCCGGGGCGCGCCCCATTGCCTGTTTGTCGGCAATCACAAGGACGCGCCCTGCCGGGATCAGGACCCCTTCATTTATCTTTCCTATCTGGAACTGCTGGCCGCTTCCCGCGGTCTGGGAACCTGCTGGTGCGGTCTTGCCTACTGGTGCCTGAAACTTGTCCTTCCCGACTTTCTCCCCCGTCTCGGCCTGCCGGAAAGCCACGAGTTCAACTACGTCATGCTGCTCGGCCTGCCCGCCGTTCCCCGAACTTTGTTACGCCGCTTACCTTGCCTTCCAGCACCGCTCCCACTTCAGGCT
>CAJMRA010000266.1 GCA_905215675.1 uncultured bacterium
CCGCGAAACGACAGGCCGTATGGTTGGAAACGCGCAGCGTTTCAAACTGAAATTGTTCTAGGGGACGGCATGGCACGACTGAACGACGAGCAGTGGGAAAAGGCCCGCGCCGAGTACGAGGTGCGCGGCGTGTCGCTGGGGGAGGTCGCCAAGCTCTTCGGCGTGGCCACCTCCAGCGTCTCGCGGCGCGCAAGGGCCGAAGGCTGGACGCAAGGCAAAATGCAAGACCTTGTGGAACGGAAAGTGGCGGCTGCCAAGGAAATGCACGCCGTGGAAACGCAAATGCAAGAGATGCCCTTGCGTTTCCGCATGACGTTTGACGACGCCGTGCAGGAACGCCTCAACGCCGAGGGGCTGCTTGCCCGCCTGGACGCGACGCTGGCCCACAGGGGCGCGCTCATGGCGCAGGCCGCGGCGACGCCGCAGGAACTGGAACTGCTCTCCCGCGTAAGCCGCAACATCAGGCCGCAGGCGGAGCGCTCGCCGCAAACCACGGTCAACGTCACCCAGCAGCAGGCGTCCTCGGCACAAACTGGCCTCTCTCCCCGCGATGCGCTGGCTGAAATCGTGCGACAGTCCATGGACGCCGACGACTGCGCCGATGACGACGGGCAGGAGCAACGGGCATGACGACGCCGCTTCTGCCGACGCTGGAAGAATTTTTCGTCGCGCACGGCTGCGCCGTCCATGCGCCGCGCCGCGTGCTGCCCTTTCACCGCCGCATCTTCCGGGCGCTGACGCGCTGGGTCACCTCGTCCCTACCGGACGGGAAACGGAATCTTGCCGTCTGCATGCCGCCGCGTCACGGCAAGACCTTCATCGCCCGCGATCTGGTGGCCTGGGCGCTGGCCGCATGGCCGGACAGCGAATGGATATACACCTCCAGCTCCGCAAAGCTCGCCGTTGCCCAGACCATGGCCATACGCGCCGCCGTCAGCGCGGACTGGTACCGGGCCGCTTTCCCCTATGTGGGCGTGCTGCCCGGCAAGGGACGGCAGGATCAGTTCTTCACGCCCGCGGGCGGTTCCGTCTACGGCGTGGGCGTGGGCGGCGCCATAACCGGTTTCGGCGCGGGCAAGAAGCGCCGCGAGTTCGGCGGCGGCATTGTCATCGACGACCCCTTGCAGGCCCGTGACGCCTGTTCCGAAGCCGTGCGCGAAAGCTGCAATCTCTGGTACTCCCAGACGCTCTACTCGCGCCGCAATGCCGACGGTACGCCCGTGCTGCTCATCATGCAGCGTCTGCACGAGCGGGACCTTGTGGGCTATCTGCTGGAGCGCGAGCCGGAACTCTGGGAAGTACTGCAAATACCGGCACGGGACGACGAGGGCCGTATGCTCTGGCCGGAGACCTTTTCAGCGGAGACGGCGGAACGCATGGCCGCGCTGGACCCCTTTGCCTTTTCCGCCCAGTACATGCAGCGCCCCACGCCCGCGGGCGGGGCCATGTTCCGGCGGGAGATGATCCGGCGGTATGTGACGCCGCCCCGCATCGTGCGCGCCGGCATCTTTGCCGACACGGCCCTCAAGGAGGGACAGCGCAACGACTTCTCCGTGCTGCTCTACGCGGGAACAGACGGCAGGGACCTCTATGCGCTGGACATGGACAGGGGAAAGTGGACAGCGCCCGTCCTGCTGGAACACGCCCGCGCCTTCTGGGAGCGGCACAAGCCGCACCGCATCGCCAATCCGGCACAGTTCACGGGCATGCACATCGAGGACAAGGCCAGCGGCACGGGACTCATCCAGACCCTGCGGGCGCAGACGTCCATTCCCGTCATCGCCGTGCAGCGCAACCGGGACAAGGTAAGCCGCGCCAACGACATTCTGCCCTATGTGGCCGGAGGGCGGCTGTTCATCCCCGAAGGCACGGACTGGGCGGAACCGCTCATCAGCGAACTGTGCGCCTTTTCGCCCGCCATGACGCACGCGCACGACGATCAGGTGGATACCGTCGTGGATGCCATTGCAACCCTGCTCATGCCCGGCGGCGGCATGCTGGCGGGAGCCGACTGGAGCTGACCATGCTGCGACGCCTGAAAGACAACATCACCGGAGAACCCTTTTTGCGCGGGCGGAGCGGCAGGGAATTCCGCCGCACGGTCTGCGCTCTCGGCTGGCCGTGGCCGCCACGACCGGGCTGCGTCGTCGTTCTGGGGGAAATGCGCCATGCGCCCACCGCTCTGGGGGAACGGCGGCATATCCTTCTGCTGTCCGAGGAATGGAGCGAAAGCCCCGCAAAGCTGCTGGAATCGGCGGAACGCGCCCTGCGTCTGTATCACGCGCGGCGCATCGTCACCCCGGAAGACGATCCCCGCATCGCCCTCGTGGATGCGGACAACGACGCGCGCCGCGAGGAGCGGCGCGTTCCCCTGCGCACGGAATCGCCCCTTGCCTGGCACGGACGCGGGGAAGGGCTGCTGCCCTACTATCTCTCCCTGCTCCATGCCCGCGTGAAGGACGCCAAGACGCTCTTTCTCGGCGCGTCCTCCCGTCTTCCCGCCGACGTGGCCCTTGCCGACAGCGAAGCGACGCCGCAGTCGGCCATGCTCCAGTGGCCGGGCCTCTGCGCTCTTGCATGGGCCGTGGAAGCGCTGGACATGCAGCCCGCGCGCGAATGGAGCTCCCGCGCAACGCTGCCCGGCGGCCCCGCCGATGCGCTGGGGGGATACTGAGATGGCCGTCGCCTACACGCCGCACATTCTCAAGACCATAGGAGAAATCTGCGACGCCTTCGGCGTGGGGGAAAAGATCGTCAAGCAATGGGCCGCCGCCGGAGCGCCCATTGCCGTGGAAGGACTGGGAGGACGCACCCGCTACAGCGCCGAAGCGGCGGCCCTTCAGGACTGGCGCATTCAACGTCATCCCGCCAGACAGGACGCTTCTCTTTCTTCCGCGGAAGATTAGCCATGATTCCCGGCAACCAGCCGGGACAGGGAATCGGAAAGCCAGGCATTCAGACTCTTTCCGGCATGGGCCGCTTCCTGCGCGATCCGCTGATGCAGTTCCGGGGAAATGCGCACGTTGAATCGCCCGGAGTAGGGCCGCTGCGGCTGCTTCCCCTCCTGCGCGCAGAAATCAAGATAGTCTTCAACCGAATCAGCCAGCGCCGCTTTCAGCTCGTCAATGGAGCGCCCCTGAAAGGTAACGACATCCTGAATATGAAGCACCTCGCCATGAAAGATATCGGCTTCGGCATCATACTCGAAGCGTCCCGTATACCCCTTGTATGACAGTATGTTCACGGTCGTACTCCTGCGTTTTCAAGAAAGCGGCGCACGGATTTGACGGCGCCCTTGTCCGTTGTCGGCTCCGGGTGCGGACGATGAAAGGTCGCCAGCACGCCGTTGAGAGAAAAACGGACGCGTGACCCGCGCCCTTCCGATCTGACTGCGCCGCAGGCTTCCAGAAGGCGCTCTATGTCCGCCCAGAGAATCGTCCCGCTTACGGGGTCGGCAAAAATGGCGGCAAGCGTCTTGCGCTGTTTGCTGTTCATAGCGGCATGATACCATCCTATAGTATCACGTCAATCTCCCTGAACGGGACATGCCCAACGCTGTCAACCCCTCTCCTGCCCCCCTCCTGCCCCTCCCCCGCCCCCCTCCTGCCTGCCCCCCGCTTCTCCCCCTGCTACGCTCTC
>CAJMRA010000267.1 GCA_905215675.1 uncultured bacterium
GGGGAAGGAACCACTTTTTGCCGCGAGCAAAAGGGGTTCCTTCCCCCTCAAGACAAAACATAGGCTATTCCCGCGCGGACGTCCCGGCGTCCGCCGGGGGCTCTCCGGGGGAGCCTTCCTCCCGGCAAGAGTTTCCGGCAAGCGCCATGAACCATCGGGAGGCCTTGAGCGCCTCCTTTACCCGGCGTGCGCGATCCTCGTCGTCAACCGCGTCGGGCAGGTTTTCGACTGCCGCCGACAAATCATGCGCGGCCAGCCGCAGGGCTTCCAGCTTGTTCCGGCAATCTCCGTGCCGCCGGGACACGTCGCGCAAGGCCGCCAGCGCGTAATGCTCGTTGGCCGACGCCTGCTGGGCGGCGCGCTGGGCCGCGGACAGGGCGGCGCGCTGGGAAAGCAGCATCCGCGCCATGGCGTTGCGCAAGCCGCGAATCTCACCTGAAAATTCCGAGGCGTCGGGAAACGTCGCATCCGGTCGGCCGTCGGCAATGGCATTGGCGGCGCTTTCCAGCCGGGCGAGCGGCAGAACGGCGCTTCCGGCAATGGCATAGCCCGCCACCAGAATAATCAGCAGCACCAGCCCCGCGCCGATACAGCTGCGCAGCAGAAGCATATTGCTGTCATGCAGCATTTCTTCCGCATCCATGACGACGATATAGCGGAAGCCGTGATTGTCCGTATGCACGGCCCAGAAACTCTGAACCCCGCCGATGGAGGAATAATAACTGCCGTCGTCCGCGTCGGTCAGTTCCGGCGGCACGGCGTTGCCGCCGACGCCCTGCGCGGGCGATTCGTGCGCTGCGGGCGCGGCCAGCACGACCCCGTCCTTGTCCAGCACATAGATGACGCCGGACGTTCCCGGACTCAGAACCGCCAGCGACTGCATGAAGGCGCGCAGCGGCACTTCCATATACACCACGCCCACAGGCTCCCCGTCCTTGCGGACGGCCTGACTGAAGGCAAAGACCGGCACATTGCCCGGCGCGGACAGGTAGGTTGTCCGCACCACGGTTCCCGCGGGGGCGCGCAGGGCTTCCGCATACCAGGGGCGCGTCCCCGGATTGGCGGCAAGCACGACGCCCAGCGCGGGACTGGACAGGAAACCGCCGTGCATGTCGCGAAAGCCGACTTGCAGGGCGCGCGGATTTCCGTACAGCGTTGTTTCCAGCAGCGTCCGCAGGGCCGCCGCCGCGGGGGAAAGCGGTTCCCCGCCGCCGATAAGCCGCGCGCCCTTGCCCATGTCCGGCGGCAACGAGCCGACGGCCTTCACGATTTCCGGCGCGCGGGCAAGCTGCCTGACGCTGTTTTCCGCAGTATGCAGGAACATCTGCGCGTACTCGGCCACGCCGAGGGCCGCCCGCTGCACGCCGAGTTCCCCGATTCGGCAGTTTTCCCGATAGTTGAAATAGGCAAAGCCGCCGACAATGGACATGGTCGCAAACAGGAAGAGGCACAGCAAAAAAAGCATCCTTCCCAGTATCGACATAACTTCCCCTCTGAAAGCGCTGTGCGACGACAGGGAACACGATGCCCGCGATTCCCCGCGAAGCCCTTCCCGCCACCTTTCGCCGCCTGCGATGCCGTATGGCAGAACCGCTGCGTATCAGAACCACATGTACACAAACCTTAAGCCAAGCGCAATGCCGGAAACAAGGAAGGATAGGTAACGGGACGCGCCCGGAGAACACGCTCCCATACCCGCGCCCCGCAACGCCCCGCGCCGGGAAATAAAAAACCCTCCCAAAACGACGCCGCCCGCCGGAAACTCCGGCGGGCGCGTCCTTTTGGGAGGGATGAAGACGAGCAATGCGGAAACGGCGCAAAAAAAATTCTTTCGCGCACTCGCCCCCGCCCGGGGGCGACTGGATTATAAAAAATCCAAAAGGCATACCTCCTGCAAGCAGTATGCCTTGACACGTTGCCGTCCTGTCAGAAACGACAATATTGTGCCGACAGGGGCTTGTCAAGAAATACCGCCCCACAACAGGAAAAGAACAAAAATTTTTTGCAGCCGCTTCGCGCTACTCCCGCGTCACCCGCACTTCGTCGATACGCCGCCCGTCCATCCGCCGGACCTCGAAACGCCAGCCCCGCCAGACGACGCTGTCCCCTTCCGAGGGAATGCGGTCCATCAGTTCCAGCAGCAGCCCCGCAAGCGTGGCGCTGCAACTGCGCGGCGGCAGCGACACGCCCAGCCACGAGGCCGCCGCATCCACCGCCAGACGTCCCGGCATGATCCAGCTTCCATCCGCCTGACGGCAGGCCTCCGGCCCGGACGGCATGTCGCCCATCTGTCCGGCCAGCACGCTCAGCAGTTCGGCGGGACTCAGCACGCCCACCACGCCCCCGTATTCATCCCGCACAAAGGCCAGCGGCGTGGGGTCCTTGCGGAACATCTCCAGCACGTCCGGCAACGACGCCTCCTCGAAAACCGTCGGCGCGGAACGCACCAGCGAACGCAGCGACCACGGCTCGCCCTCCGGCCCCGTCTCCGCCGACGATTCCGCCAGCAGCGCCACCGGCACCACCCCCAGCACCTCGTCCGTATGCCGATCCAGCACCGGAACCGCCGCCGAAGGATGCGCCGCCACAAAGCGCAACGCCTCCTCCCGGCTCGCGTCGGCGTCAAGCCAGCGCACCCGGTGGCGCGGCTTCATGATGAAGCGCGCCGCGCGACCGCTCAGGCGAATCACACGGGCCACAATATCGCATTCCTCCGGCGCGAAAATCTCCTCGTGTTCGTCGGCCGCCAGCGCCTGCGCGTCACGGCGCGCCTCCTCCACCGCGCGGCCGCCGCCCAGCAGGCCCAGCACCGCCCGCGCCGTGGATTCCCGCATGTCCCGCATGCTTATGCGCTTGCGCCGGTTACGCAGCGCCAGCTGGTTCGCCCCCTCCACAAAGATGGAAAAGGCAATGGCCGCGTACAGATACCCCTTGGGAATATGAAAGCCCATGCCGTCCGTCACAAGGCTGACCCCGATCATCAGCAGGAAGCCCAGGCACAGGATGATGACCGTCGGATGCCGCTCCACAAAGGCCGTCAGCGGCCCCGCGGCCGCCACCATGACCACCATCGCCACAACCACGGCAATCATCATGACCGGCACATGCGGCACCATCCCCACCGACGTGATGATGGAATCCAGAGAAAAAATCGCGTCCAGCACAAGAATCTGGGCAATCACCTGCCAGAAGACAGCCTTGCTGCCGTCCTCCCCGCCGCCGCCCATGACGCCGCCTTCCAGCCGCTCGTGCAACTCCATCGTGCCCTTGAACAACAGGAAGACCCCGCCCAGTAACAAGATGACGTCACGCCACGAAAAATTCCGGCCCCATACGCTGAATAACGGCTCCGTAAGCCCCACAATCCACGCCACCGCGCACAGCAGCCCCAGACGGATCACCAGCGCCAGCCCCAGACCCGTAAAAAACGCCTGACGCTTCTGCGCCTCCGGCAACCGCGACGCCAGCACGGAAATAAAGACCAGATTGTCAATACCCAGAACCACTTCCAGCACTATCAGCGTACCCAGCCCGGCCCACGCCGAAGGATCGGCAATCCATGCCATATCCCACATGACGACAACGTCCTCCATACTGTTTTTACTGTTTTTGTTACGTTGGATTTTTTTATTTT
>CAJMRA010000268.1 GCA_905215675.1 uncultured bacterium
GCCCGAAGCGAGCCGGAAAAACCGCGTTTTTTCCGCGAAACGACAGGCCGTATGGCTTGAAACGCGCAGCGTTTCAAACTGAAAATGCTCTAGCAGTCGAAATCGGACGCGGGCACGTTGAGTTCCGCGCAGAGTTCGCGCACGGCCTTCTTTTCGCTTTCCTCAAAGACGCCGTCGCTCATGGCAATGAGGATGGCCACCCGCACCACGAGCCGGGCCTGATCGTCCTTGCCGCGCAGCCTGCCGACCTTCTTCATGGCCTCGGCCTTGCCGATGCCGGGATCAAAATCGTACATGTCGGCAACAGCCTTGAAGGAGGCCACCACCTCTTCCGTGGAAAAGCACTTCAGCTCTTCGGAAATACGCACGTAGTCGTAGAGCTTTTTCTTTTCTTCCGAACTGATGTTGCCGTCGGCGGCGGCGATGATCACGGCCGCGGACACCACGCTGTCCAGAAAGGTCTTGTTGCGAAAGCGCCCCACTTCAAGCGCCAGCTTGTCGCGGCCTTCCTGCAATTTTTCTTTCAGCGTATCCAGAAATCCCATGATATAATCTCCTTGATGATTCGGGGAGCGCCCCCCGGATACGGATGAAACGGAAGCATCCTCCCGGACAGAACGGCCTTCGTATCCGACGATCGGAGGCCGCGTCCCCGTAACGGCCTTATACGCCGGGGGGCGTCAGCAAAGCGTGAGGACGTTCCCCCGCGGCCGGAGCAATTTCCGTTTGAAACGCGTTGCAAACCATACCGGGACGCCGTATTCAAGGGGATAACGCCGTTTTGCGCCTTGTCCAGAACCCGTCACACGATTGTCACAAAGGGGGGGGATGCAGGCCTTGTCCCGCGCGTTGCCGTTCCCCGTCATCCTCCTGAAAAACACACGCCGGGGGCCCCCCTCCCCTTCAAGGATAAAGAACGCTCTACTCCGCGCGCAGACGTTCCGTAATGCTCTCGAATTCCTGCTTCAGGCGTTCGTCATAGAGCAGCGACAGGGACGGCGGCTGAAATTTGAAGATTTCCGAAAAATCCGCTTCCGAACGCTTCATGAGGCCCAGCAGTTCCGCGCCGGTGCGCACGGTGCGGTAGGTATTGACGGCCACGTCCGCCGAAGTGGAGGCCTCCCTCAGCAGGGCGCGCAGATGCGCCTTCTGGCGTTCCAGATAGCGCCGGTACAGCTCCACGGCTTCCAGCGTGCGCTGATTGGCGGGAATATTGGCCGCAAGAATCTTCCTGTCGTTTTCTCCGACCCTGCCCATCATGGCCTTCGCCTCCGCAAGCAGGCCCTCGGCTTCCCTGCGGATGTCGTCAAGACGCTTCAGATAGCCGTCGTCGATGCGTTGCAGGGCCAGTTCTATGGCATAGACATAGACCTTGAGGCACATCATATAGACGCCGGTATAGCTCTGCACAAGTTCCATGCCCGCCCCCGGCAGGGAAAGCTGGCTCTCGATGGCCGCCTGAACGGCCTTGATGTTTTCGGCCACGGCCATCACGGACGCCGTGTCGTTGCCGTCGATGGCCCCCAGCATGGCGTCGACCTGTTCCCGGCTGACGGGCAGTCCCCGCGCCTGCAGGGCGGCAAAGGCGGCTTCCCGCAAGCGCGCCATGCGGGCTTCGTTGTCGGCTATTTCCTGCCGCATGCGTACCACGTCTTCCCGGATGCTCTGCTGCGTGTCCTTGAGCGGATTCCACGAGGACGACGGCGCGGATACGGCCTTCTTCTGCAATTCCGCTATTCTGGCGCGCTTTTCGGCATTGGCGCGACGGATGGCGTCAATTTCCCGGATTCCCTCCGTAATGGAGGAATCGGCCATGACCTCGAAGCATTCCTCCAGAAGGCGCGAAAACCGGGAATCGCGAAACGTCAGGATTTCCCCCCACGAGCGTTCGTCCACATCCCTGCCGGAAGCGACGATGTCCGCGCCTTCGCTCATGAGCGGCATGGCGTCGTCCCAGACCTCCTGAAACGATCTCGCGGCCGGACACGGCGACGCGCTGCCGATCATGACAAGCAGGGCAAGAATAAAGGATCGTATTCTGTGCATGGCGACCTCCCAAAGGCAGAAAGATTTTCCCGTTGTAGCCCACTCGACCGGCGGGTGCAAATATGCCATGCTGCGGCAAGGTTGCCCTGCAAGGAGGCTTTCATGTTTGAAACACGCACGGAACACGACTTTCTCGGCGAGATGGAAATTCCCGCGCATATCTATTACGGCATCCAGACCTGCCGGGCCGTGGAAAATTTCCGCATCTCGGGCATAGCCATCTCCTCACAGACAAAGTTCATTCAGGCGCTGGCCTGCGTCAAGAAGGCGGCGGCCCTTGCCAACTGCGAACTGGGCGTGCTGGACAAGGAAAAGTGCGACGCCATCTGTCAGGCCTGCAACGAGGTCGTGGCGGGCAAATTCGACGATCAGTTCCCCGTGGACGTCTTTCAGGGGGGCGCGGGCACGTCCTGCAACATGAACATCAACGAGGTCGTGGCCAATCGCGCCCTCGAAATCATGGGACACAGGAAGGGCGAATACCGGTACTGTCATCCCAACAACGACGTCAACTGCTCGCAGTCCACCAACGACGCCTATCCCACGGCCATACGGCTGGCGCTCTATACCAAGATAACCCAGCTCATCGGCGACATGGACTATCTTCGCGCCGCACTGGCCGACAAGGCCGAGGAATTCAGGGACATCATCAAGATGGGCCGCACCCAGCTTCAGGACGCCGTGCCCATGACGCTGGGCATGGAATTCGCGGCCTATGCCGAAACCCTGTCCGAAGACATGATGCGCATGGGCGAGGCCCGCAACCTGATAGCGGAAATCAACATGGGCGCCACCGCCATCGGCACGGGCATCAACAGCCCCGTCGGCTATGCGGAACTGGTGACGCGCCGCCTGCGCGAGGTGTCCGGCGTGCCCGTCAGCATGGCATCCAACATGGTGGAAGCCACCTGGGACACAGGCGCCTATGTCCAGCTTTCCGGGGTTCTCAAGCGCTGCGCGAGCAAGATTTCCAAAATCTGCAACGACCTGCGCCTGCTCTCCTCCGGGCCGCGCTGCGGCCTCAACGAAATCAATCTCCCGCCGCGCCAGCCGGGTTCCTCCATCATGCCCGGCAAGGTGAATCCCGTCATGCCGGAAGTCATGAACCAGATATGTTTCGACATCATCGGCAAGGACGTCACCGTCACCATGGCCGCCGAGGCCGGACAACTGGAACTCAACGTCATGGAACCCGTCATCGCCTACGCCCTTTTTGCGGGTATTCACCGGCTGGGCGCGGGCTGCCGCTCGCTCGTGGATTTCTGCATTCGCGGCATCACCGCCAACGGCGACCGCTGCAAGGACATGGTGCGCCACTCCATCGGCATCGTGACGGCGCTCAATCCCCGCCTCGGCTATGAAACGGCGGCGTCCATCGCCCGCGAAGCCCTGAACGGCGGCGGTTCCGTCTACGACATCGTTCTGGAACGCGGTCTCATGACCCGGGAGGAACTGGAAGATCTCCTGCAACCGGAACATATGCTGGCCCCCACCTCGCACATGGGACGAAAGGCCTCCGAAGACGGGAAAGCCTAGGGGCTGTTTCTAAAAAGTTTATTGCAGCCAAATCAGGCACGCCGCTATCAT
>CAJMRA010000269.1 GCA_905215675.1 uncultured bacterium
TTTTTTAGAAACAGCCCCTAGCCAAGGGGGTTTCCTTCCCCCCAGAAGAACGATTGAGTGTCACCACGCCCTAGAGGGCCTTGCGCCGCGTCCAGATATGATGGACGGCCAGCGCCGTAAAGGCGAGGCCTGCGGCCACGTGCGGCTTCTTGCCCATGAGGCTCAGCAGGACAGTAGCCGCAAACGTTCCGGCAAGGGCTCGCGTGGCCAGCTTGCGGGTACTCAGGGGGCGCGGACGCGCCGGAGAAACGAGAGCATGTTCAGACATGGTGATCTCCTCTAAAAATGAAATTGACTTCCAATCTCTTGACAACCAGACAAGTTTACGTAAACTTTTTTTGAGAAGAAAAAAAGACGCTGTCGGCGTTTTTTTCCGCAAGCGACAAGGAGTCTGTTTTATGAGGATCATCAGCCTGAGACAGATGGCAGTGGGGCAGCAGGGCAAGATCGCCGCCGTGGAGGCGCTGGGAGAAATGGGGCGCCGCATCCGCGACATGGGCATCATTCCGGGGTCCACCGTTTCCGTGGTGGGGCGCGCGCCGCTGCGCGATCCCGTGGCCCTGCGCATTTCCGGCGTCACCATTTCCTTGCGCAACAGCGAAGCCGATCACATCAGCGTGGAGGTCGGCAACTGAGTTTTTTCAGGCCGCAAGGGCCGGGCGCGCTTTCGGGGGAGGACTGCGGCGGCAACGGGAGTTTTCCCGGCGCGCCCTTTCGCTCCTCCCTCTTGCGATCCGTTCCGGCGACGACATATCTGCCGGATGGCCGTTCATCCGGCAGGGCGCGCCGCGATACGCCGCCCCGGCTCTTTGCGAGGACGCCGGGCAGGCGATATCGCGAGCTCTTCAAGGACACTTTTCCGATGTTGGAGGAGTCAAGATGAACGAAACTTTCAAGTATGGCCTGTTTTTTCTGGGGGGCGTCGCCCTCGGCGCCATCGGCGCGGTGGCCGTGAGTCGCGGCAAGCTTGACGTGAAACCCCTTGCCGCCGATCTGCTGAGCCGCGGCATGGACGTCAAGGAAGCCCTGGCCCGCAAGGTGGCGGCCGTCAAGGAAGACATGGAAGACCTCGCGGCCGAGGCCCGCGCCGCTCAGGAACAGCGCAAGGGCGCGTAACAGGGGACGCGCGCATGCGGTTTTTCATCGTTCACGAACTGGTTACTTCCGAAGGCGTTCGACTGCGTGCGCGCGCCGACAGGCATTTCGTCCTGTCGGAAGCCGAAGAGCTGGCGGACGTTCTTGACGCCGTGGAGGGCGTCGAGGGCGTCCGCGTCAATCCGCTGGTGGGCAGCGTTTTGCTGCTTTTTGCGCCCGACGCGCGGGAGCGCGTGCTTTCCGCGCTGGCCGAGGCCGGAGATGCGTTTCCCGACGAGGCGTCGCAGCCCGCGCTTGCCGCGCCTCGCGCCGGGAACGACGGCGTGCCGGAGTTGCCCGCCGTTCCCGGCGAGAGCGGCGATCCCGGTCTCTGGCCGCTCTTCCGCTTTCTTTTTCTTCGTCCGCTGCTGCCGCCGGTTCTGCGAATTTTTTCCAGTCTGACGGGCGCGCTTCCCTTTCTGTGCAAGGGCGTGCGCGAACTGTTTCATGGTCGGCTCAACGTGGATGTGCTGGACGCCGCCGCCATCGGCGTCTCTCTCCTGCGACGGGATTTTTCCACCGTCACCATGCTGACGCTGCTGCTGGGGCTGGGGGAAACGCTGGAGGCCTGGACGCGCCGCAAGTCTTTGGAGAGCCTGAGCGAAAGTCTGGCGCTCAATGTGGATCAGGTCTGGCTGCTGGCCGACGGCGCGGAAATCTGCGTTCCCCTGTCGCAGGTTCGGGAAGGCGATCTCGTGGTCGTGCGCGACGGCGGTTCCATTCCCGTTGACGGCGTGGTCGAGGACGGCGAGGCCGTCGTCAATCAGGCGTCCATGACCGGCGAACCTCTCGGCGTGCCGCGCGGCAAGGGCGCATCCGTCTATTCGGGCACCGTGGTGGAGCAGGGGCGGCTCGTCATCCGGGCCGTGCATGTGGGCGACGGGACGCGACTGCAACAGGTCGTGGCCTTTATCGAACAGTCGGAGGCGCTCAAGGCCGGTATTCAGGGGCGGTTCGAGCGCATGGCGGATATGGCCGTGCCCTTCACCTTTGGTCTTGCCGGGCTCGTCTGGCTGCTTACCCGCGATCCGCTGCGGGCGTCTTCGGTGCTGCTGGTGGATTATTCCTGCGCCCTGCGTCTTGCCACGCCGCTGGCCGTGCTGGCCGCCATGCGCGAAGGCGCGCGGCACGGGGTGG
The DNA here is from genome assembly GCA_905215675.1 of uncultured bacterium. GTDB lineage: Bacteria > Desulfobacterota > Desulfovibrionia > Desulfovibrionales > Desulfovibrionaceae > Desulfovibrio. The sequence continues at coordinate 2,272 of CAJMRA010000269.1, forward strand.
TCGTCAAGGGGGGGCGTTTTCTGGAGGCCCTTGCCGAAGTGGATACCGTGGTGTTCGACAAGACCGGCACGCTCACCAGCGCGCAGCCGTCCGTGCGCGACGTGGTGCCCGCGCCCGGTTTTGAGCGCGATTTTGTTTTGCGCACCGCCGCCTGCCTTGAGGAGCATTTTCCCCATCCCGTGGCCCGCGCCATTGTGCGCGGCGCGCAGGATGAAGGCCTGCAACATGAAGAGGAGCATGCGGAGGTGCGGTACGTGGTGGCGCACGGCGTGTCGTCCACTTTGTACGGGCAAAAGGTCTGCGTCGGCAGCCGTCATTATATCGAACAGGACGAAGGGGTCTGCCTTGACGTGCTGGAAGACGCCATTGCCGGACATACGGCGGAGGGGCATTCGCTGGTATATCTTGCCGTGGACGGGCGGCTTGCCGGTTTTATCGCCATCGAGGACCCGCTGCGTCCCGAAGCCGCGTCGGTCGTCGAGGAATTGCGCCGGACGGGTATCAGGCGCATCCTCATGCTGACCGGCGACGACGAGCGCACGGCAAGGGCCGTGGCGTCCCGGCTCGGTATTACCGAATACCGGGCGGGCGTTCTGCCGACGGACAAGGCGGGCGTCGTGGAGGAACTGACCGCCGAGGGCTGCAAGGTGTTGATGATCGGCGACGGTATCAATGACGCTCCGGCGCTGTCCGCGTCGCACGTGGGGATTTCCATGTGTGGCGGCGCGGATCTGGCCCGCGAAGTGGCCAATGTGCAGCTTTCCTCGCCTGATTTGCGGGCCCTGCTGACGGCGCGCGAGCTGGGACGCTGCACCTTGCGCCGCATTCACGGCAATTTCGGGATGACCATGGTCCTGAACAGCCTGTTCCTTGCGGGGGGGCTTTTCTCGATCCTGTCGCCCGGCGTCTCGGCCCTGCTGCATAATCTGACCACGCTCGGCGTGTCCCTGAACGCCATGCGACCTCATTTTTCCGCGGAGGAATCGCGGCGGGCGCTTCCCGCCGCATCCGGGGAGGCTGCATGATGCTGGCTAATCTGAAGTTTCTCAAGTATGTGCGCAGCTTCACGGAAGGGCGCGTCCGCCTGCGGCATCCGGCGCTGGAGAATCCGCGCATAGCCGGGGCGGCGCAACGTTCGCTGGAAGGGATTCCCGGCATCCGCGAGGTCGGTATCAATACGCAGACCGGTTCCGTGCTTCTGCTCTATGATCCGGCCGTGCTCGACAGGGAGACGCTTGCCGACAAGGGAGTTCTCTGGGCGCAATGGCTCGACGAATGCCTGCGGGACGGCACGATACGCACGCCGCCGAGTTTGTAGGCAGGACGTTTCCTGTTTTCAAGGGGAAGGCCTCCCTTT
>CAJMRA010000270.1 GCA_905215675.1 uncultured bacterium
GGGTCAAGGGGGGAGGGAAACCCCTCCCGCGCTAGCGGAGGGGTTTCCCTCCCCCCTTGCGCCCACTCCCCCTTGCAACCTCTCCCCCATCCCGCCCATCACAGGGGCGAACCGGCCATGTCGGCGATTTCGACGGTGGTCAGGACGGCCAGCAGGGTCACGGGGTCGGGGCCGTCGAAGACGAGTTCCAGCCTGCCGCCGTCGCGCCAGCCGGAGGCCAGCGGGACGGCCCAGTCGGCAAGGGACGCGAAGGACGCGCCGCGTGCGGGGACGGGCATCAGGGGGCCGTCGCCCACGCGGGCCGAGAAGGGGCCGGAATTGATGACGCGGCATTTTACGGCATTGAGCTTGCGCACGCGCATGAGGGTGGAGCCGTTGTCGAGGGAGGTTTCCGGCATGCAGGGCACGCAGCGGCCCGCATAGGTCGCGCGTTCGCGGCCGTCCGTATGACAGGCGGTCGCGGGGTCGCCGCCCTCGAAGAAGGCGGCAAGACGCTCCACGCGGCGGGAGCCGTTGCGCCGGACAACGAACCAGACAAGCGTTGTCCCGCGCGGGCCGGGCAGGGAAATGACGGATTCCAGCCTGCCGCCGGGGGAAACGTGACGATGCCAGCCCACGACGTCATGTTCGCGCATGTAGGTAAGCCCGGCGAGGGTCCCGTCGGCGCGCACGCACCAGACGACGGCGCAGGGATCGGCCTGCCATGCCCACGAGACAACGGGGCTTTCGCGCAGGACGTGCCGCGCCAGCAGCGAGAGATCGCCGGATTCATAGCGATCGGCGCTGAAACTGTAGCCGTATTCGCGCAGCACCTGCCCGCCCCGCTGGGCAAAGAGCAGACTTTGCCCGGCGCGCAGGGGAGAAAGGTTCGCTTCGGAGCCGTAAAAGGTTTGCGGCTGAAAGGACAGGGAATTGGGCGTGATGGCCCCGCCGTCCGCGCCGGAAAGCGTCCATTCCCCCCCGGCCGTGCCGAGGGCAAGCACGTTGCGGTCGGACTGGCACCAGAGAATGCGATTCGCCTGAGCTGCCGCCAGCGTGGCTTCCAGGGCGTCGTCGTCGGCCGGGGGAATGCTGGCGGCCATGCTCTCGAAATTGCCCGCCTGCGACATCCAGACCGTCAACGGCTGATTGTCCGACGCCGCAAAACCGAGCCGCTGCTGATGCAGGAAGACAACGGAGGGATAATTGCCCGGCCCGTCAAAGGGATTGCGGGCCGACGGGGGCGTGTCCTCCGTATCCGCGCCGATATTGCGATCCTCGAAAATGCCGGGGTCCGGGGGAAGTTCCTCCGCATCGTCCCCCACATCGGCCCGGATGCCGAACCGGCTCTCGCCGGTAATGCGTCCTATGTAGCCGTAGACGCCGCCCTTTTTCTTGTAGACGCGATATTCGCTCGCGCCCGCCACCGGCGTGACGGTGACGCTGACGTAATAGCTTTGCGACAGGGGCGCGGCGTTTTCCACGGTCACGGCGGCGGACGGGAGCGATTCCTCCCCTGTCGCGCCGTCAATGGCCGTGGCCACGTAGGAATAATTGGTGCGGCTGGTTTCGCCCGCCGGAATGGTCCCCACGGTCGCGGCCTCGGCAATGACGGGCGCGGCAATGCCCGGCAACCAGTCAATGACCTCGAAACGCCAGTCGTCGTCGGCATAGCGGGACAGCCGGGCGGGCGGATAGCGCCGATGCGCGAAAAAGAGGACGTCCGCGCTCTGGACAAAGCTCAGTTCCCGCAGGTCCGCCGCGCCGTAGGGAAGCGCCCCCTTCACTTCCGACAGCAGAATGTCCGCGCCCGCCTCCGTGGGAAGCCAGACGCGCAGGGCCGAACCCTGCGCCGGATCGACGGTCGCGCCGCCGTCGTCGCCGGAGTTGCCGAATTCGTCGCCGTAAAAGCGGTATACGTTCCGGGTATAACCGCCCGCGCCGTCGGGAAAGTGCATTTCCACGTCAATCATCTGTTCCAGCGTTTCCCCGTTGGGAAGCCGAAAGCGCGCATGCTCGCGCCCGAGTTCGTCCGTCCGGTATGCGAACGCGCCGCTCTCCTTCGATACGCGGCTTTCCCCCAGCGACGAATGCACGAGAACCGACGCCATGTCGCGGATGGACGCGCCGAACGCGGTACAGTCCACACAGGGAACGCCGTTGACGAGCTGCCAGTTGGCGCCCACGGAAATTCCCCCTTCGCCGACGCCGGAGCCGAACAGGAAAAAGGCCGACAGACCGTCATACTCGATGCGGATGCCGTCAATCTCGCTGTCCGAAACCAGCGGGCCGATGGTGACCACGGCCACGCTCACGCTCTCCCGCAGCACGTTTTCCGCCGGTATGGGCTGCCAGTCGGGCGACTGGCGCTCCCGCCTGAGGAAATAGGAACACTTGCCCGCGTCCGCGCCCAGCACCGTACAGCGGACGCACAGATTGCCCCCCTGCGCTTCCCCGTTGGCATTGATTTGCAGCCGCGATTCCGGCACGGCCGGTTCCGTTTCGATGCCGCCCGCGCCCGCCGTCGCGGCCAGTTCCAGAACTCGCGTCTCGCCCACGTTGAAGACAAAGGGAATCAGGCGCACCGCGTCCCCTTCCCCCTGCAACAGCGTTTCCCCTACATGCTCCAGTCCCGGCCGCTTCGTGATGCCGCCCTGCGGCAGGGGAACCATGTTTTCCAACGTTTCGCAGCCCGTCTGATAGCGGGGCTGATCCACGCGCGCCGCCATGTCCGGCGAAATTTCCCCGCCGTTCAGCACGTTTTGCGCCACATGCAGCGCCGTCCGCACGGACGCCGCCGTTTCCGCCGCGTTCCGCATGGCCTCGGCCCGCCGTTGTTCCGCCTGTGCCCGTTGCTGCGCTACCTTCGCCCGCTGACTGTCGATCCGCTGCATGTCCGTCGCAAGACTCATCACCGCACCTCGATATACGACGATCGCATGGGCAGGAATTCGCGCCGTTCCGCCGCGTCCGCCGCCTGCGCCTGCTGAAAGGCCGCCTGCGCCAGTTGCAGCAGCGACGCCCCCAGACCGAACGACTGCGCCGCCAGCGGCGCAATCTCCGCCGCAAGCCGCGCGGCCACCGCGTCCGCAAAGTCCACCGGCCAGTCGGCGGGGTCCGTCATGCGCCGGACGTAACGCAGATTGCAGGGCGCGGCGTTGGTGTATATCCGCTCCCCCACCACGGAAAAACGCGCCTGCGGCGCGCGGATATCCTCGGCAGGGCGAACGTCAATCACCCGCACGCAATCCGCCGGAAGCGCATACGCATACAGATAGCCGTGGGCCGGGGCCTCCGTTTTTCCGGGCGTGGCATGCGTCGTGGCAAAATTCCACGCATGCGCCCGCAAAAGCTGCTCCGCCACGTCGTCAAAACGCGCCGACGCGCCCCAGTCCACATCCAGCAGCGACGCCGCCGGCGGCAGGCCGCACTTCATCAGCGCCGCGTTGATTACCGAAAGTCTATCCATTCTCCGCCTCCATGGCCGCCTGCTGTATGCCGATATCGCTCACAATCTTTGCCGTCCGCGCCATGCCTTCCGCTGTCTGTACGGTCTGTTGCGCGGCCGCGTCTTCCAGCTGCGCCGCCTGCGTCTGCGCCCGCTGCT
>CAJMRA010000271.1 GCA_905215675.1 uncultured bacterium
GCCTGGGGGGAAGGAAACCACCTTGTGCGCTAGCCAAGGGGGTTTCCTTCCCCCCCACCAGAAGAACGATTAGTGTAACGCTCTAGCGGCCGGACAGAATGGCTTCCAGCGTTTCGAGGAAGGTATCCAGATCGGCGGCGTCGATGGTGAGCGCGGGAAGCAGGCGCAACGTCCTGCCGTGGCTCAGGTTGCAGATGATGCCGCGCCGCAGCAGTTCGCGCCAGACTTCCGTCCCGTCTTCGGCCAGTTCGATGCCGATCATGAGACCCAGGCCGCGCACCTCGGCGATGGCGCCGCCAAGGCGCGTGAGCAGGGCTTCCGCCTTGTCGCGGAATTCGGCGCCCAGCGCCGCCGCACGCGCATCAAGATGATCCCGGCGCAGGATTTCAATCGTCCTGGACGCAACGGCGGACACCAGCGCCCCGCCGCCGAAGGTGGTGGCGTGGCTGCCGGCTTCAAAGCCCTGCGCCGCTTCGTCCGTGGCCAGCATGGCGCCCATGGGCAGACCGTTGGCCAGCGACTTGGCGCAGGTAATGATGTCCGGCTTCAGATCGAAATTCTGATAAGCCCAGAACTTGCCGGTACGGCAAAGGCCCGCCTGCACCTCGTCGCAAATGAGCAGAATGTCCTTGTCGCGGCACAGGCGTCCCACGCCCTGGAGATACTCGGCGGGCAGGGGACGCACGCCGCCTTCGCCCTGCACCACTTCCAGCATCACGGCCGCCGTCTTCGGTCCGACGGCCGCTTCCAGCGCGGCAAGATTGCCCGCTTCCACCTGACGGAATCCCTCGGGCAGCGGCGTAAAGCCGTCGCTGAGGCTTTCCCGGCCCGTGGCGGCCAGCGCGCCGAACGTACGACCGTGGAAACAGCTCGACAGGGTGATGATTTCATAGGCGTCCCGCTTGCGCGCCTTGCGCATGTAGCGACGCGCCAGCTTGATGGCCGCCTCGTTGGCTTCCGCGCCGGAATTGCAGAAGAAAACCTTGCCGTGATGGCTTTCGGCCAGCAAGCGGCGGGCCAGCTCCAGCTGCGGTTCCTGATAGAACAGGTTGCTCACATGCCAGAGACGCCCGGCCTGCTCCACAAGGGCGGCCGTCACCTCGTCGTTGCAATGCCCGAGGCCGGTAACGGCGATACCGGCAAGCAAATCCACATACTCCTTGCCGTCCACATCCCACAGGCGCGATCCCTTCCCGCGCGCGACGGCAATGGGATAGCGGCTGTAGGAACGACACAGCAGGCTTTCTTCCTGCGCTTTCACCTGATCAAAGGCTTGGCTCATGGCCATACTCTCCTTGACTGCGGACACGATTTGACGGGGCGTTCACACAACGCCCGAAGGGCGGTTCATGGGCATTTTCGCCGTCACAGGACGCGCCTGCCGACAGCAGCCGCGATACCGCGCCCGGGCGATTGCCCGGCGGAGGCCCGCAGGAAATAATTTTCCGGCACTTGCGTGCGTCGGCATGCAGATTGCGCCGAAAAGCGCCTTTCGTCCGTGTGCCGCCGCACAAAAAAGGGATAAGGAAAGAAAAACGCAAAACGGCGGCCCGCCGCCTCGTGCCGGACGGGAAGCGGGCTACGCGCCCGTATGTCCGAAACCGCCCTCCCCGCGTTCCGTGGCGGCAAGCGGAGCTTCCCGCCATTCCGGCATGACGACGGGTTGAAAAACAAGCTGGGCAACGCGCTCGCCGCGTCGGATACGTCGCGTCTCCGCCGACGTATTGAGCAGCACGACAAGAATTTCTCCCGTATAATCGGGATCGATGACGCCGACGCCCTGCGCGACGACAAGACCGTCGCGCGCGCCGAGCCCGCTGCGGGAATACAGGAAACCGGCCACGCCCGGCTGTTCGGGCTGGACACGCAGACCGGACGGCACGGTCAGCCGCTCTCCGGGAGCCAGCTCGCGGCAGTCTTCGGGAAAGCAGGCGCGCACATCGGTACCGACGGATCGGGAGGTCGCCGGACGCAGGCCATCGCCATAAAGGGCGTGGGCCCCGTCGCTGACGAATTCCACACGCACGGGCACGACAAGGGAACAAAAAACGGCATTCTGAAACGTCATCCACCTTCTGTAGCGCAGGAGTCCCCGGGGGGCAAGAGGCCGGACTTGCCAAGCGGCGGCATTTTGTCCACACTGCGCAAAAAGGAGTTTGCGCGTGAATGAAGCGTCTGTTGCCGTCGTGGGCGGGGGACTTGCCGGCTGCGAATGCGCCCTGCGACTGGCCGACGCCGGTCTGCCCGTCGTCCTCTTCGAGCAAAAACCGGAATATCGCTCTCCGGCCCATGTGAGCGACAAGCTGGCCGAACTGGTCTGCTCCAATTCGCTGCGGTCGGACGACATCGCCTCCGGCATCGGTCTGCTGAAAGCCGAACTGCGTTCGCTGGGCAGCGCCTTCATGGCCTGCGCCGACGCCACGCGCGTGCCCGCGGGCAAGGCGCTGGCCGTCGATCGGGAAGCCTTTGCCGACGCCATGACCCGCCGCATTCTGGAGCATCCGCGCATCACGTTGCGCCGTCGGCGTGTCGACTCGCTGGATGATCCGGAACTGGCGGACATGGAAACCGTCGTCATTGCCGCCGGTCCCGTCGCCTCGGAAGGGCTCTCCGCCTCCATTGCCGAAGCCGTGGGCGCGGAACACTGCTATTTTTATGACGCCATCGCCCCCATTGTCTGGACGCATTCCCTCGACATGAACATCGTCTTTCGCGCGTCGCGCTACGGCCAGGGAAAAGGCGAGGAAGGCGGCGACTATCTCAATTGTCCCATGAACCGGGACGAATACATGGCCTTTTACGAGGCGCTGCTGGGAGCGGAAAAGGTGGCGGCGCACGGCTTTGAAAAGGAACGGCATTTCGAGGGCTGCATGCCCATCGAGGCCCTGGCGGAACGCGGTCCCAAAACGCTGACCTTCGGGCCTCTCAAGCCCGTGGGCTTCGAGGACCCGCGCACCGGTCGCCGCCCGTGGGCGATCCTGCAACTGCGGGCGGAAAACGCCAATGCCGACGCCTGCAATCTTGTGGGTTGCCAGACAAAGCTGACCTATGCGGAACAGGGCCGCATCTTTCGCATGGTTCCCGGTCTGGAAAAGGCCGAATTCGCCCGCTTCGGCAGCATGCACCGCAATACCTACGTCAACGCCCCGCATGCCCTGACGGAAGATCTGCGGCTGGTCGCCCGCCCCCGTTTTCTGCTGGCCGGGCAGATTACCGGCGTGGAAGGCTATGTGGAATCCGCGGCCTGCGGACTCTGGGCCGCGCTGCTGCTGGCGGCGCGGGCGCAGGGCAGGGAACTGCCCCCGCCGCCGCCCACAACGGCGCTGGGCGCGCTGCTGCAACACCTGCGCACGCCCGTCAAACGCTTCCAGCCCTCCAACGCGCATTTCGGCCTCATGCCGGAACTGACCGAACGGGCCAAAAAACAGGATCGCAAGGCACTCTACAGCGCACGCGCACAGGCCGACTTCGCCCGCTGGAAGGCGACGCACCTCCCCTAGGGGTTGTTTCTAAAAAGTTTATTGTAGCCAAATCAGACAGGCCGCTAACATGACGTTTGCACGGAATGTCGCGGCCAATT
>CAJMRA010000272.1 GCA_905215675.1 uncultured bacterium
GGAAACCCTTTTACGCGCAAGCTAAAAGGGTTTCCCTCCCCCCTCAAAGTTGTTTTTCGTTACAGAAGGGCGGCGAGTTCGTGTTCGGGGGGGAAGGGGGCGGAGAGGGTACGGGACAGGCGGCCGTGGGCGAAGAGCCAGAGGTGCGAGGCGAGGCGCAGGGCCTGGGGCAGGTTATGGGAGACCATGAGCAGGCGGCGTGTGGCGGCGAGGGAGCGGATGAGGCTTTCGATATGTCCGGCGGAGAGCGGGTCAAGGGAGGCGGTGGGCTCGTCGAGCAGCAGCAGAGCGGGATCGAGGACGAGGGCGCGGGCAAAGCAGAGGCGTTGTTGCTGGCCGCCGGAGAGGGTGGCGGCGGGGCGGCGCAGCCGGTCGTGAACATCTTCCCACAGGCCCACGTCGCGCAGGGCCTGCCGGGCGCGTTCCTCCGCCTGTCGGGCGGGGCAGATGCCCAGGGCGCGCAGGGGGAGCAGGAGATTTTCCAGAATGGAGCAGGGGAAGACGTTGGGGCTCTGGAATACCATGCCCACGCGCCGACGCAGGGCCGCGAGGGTGGGGGCGTCGGGGGCGTCCGGGCGGGGATAGACGGGCAGGGGCGTGTCGTCGAGGTGGAGGCGTATTTGCCCGCGCGTTTCGCAGCCGGGGAATTCCTCGTTGAGGCGGTTGAAGGCCCGCAGAAAGGTTGTCTTGCCCGAGCCGGAACGGCCGATGACGACGGTCAGTCCTTCCGCGGGCAGGGCGGCGGAAAGTTCGTGAATCACGGTCTGCCCGCCGAAGGAAACGGAAAGACCTTCGATGTCGGCAAGAGGAGGCATGTCGCGGCTCCTTGGAACAAATTTAGTTTGAAACGCTGCGCGTTTCAAACCATACGGCCTGTCGTTTCGCGGAAAAAGCGCGGTTTTTCCGCTCACTTTGGGCCGGGCGCGTTATTTTTCCAGCCAGGCGTCGAGGCGGTTCTGGAGTTCCTCGGGCGCGTAGCGGGGCGCGTCGTAGAAGCCCGCGGCCTCGCGCTGGCGGGCGGCTTCGGCAAGAATGACGGCGGCGGCGACCGAGACGTTGAAGCTCTGGATCATGCCGTACATGGGGATATAGAGTTCGCCGTCGGCTTCGCGGGCGAGTTCGTCGGCGACGCCGCTGTGTTCGTTGCCCATGATGATGGCGGTGGGTCTGGTAAAGTCCCACTGCCGGAGGGGCTTGGCCGTGGGGGTGCAGTCCGTGGCGAGAATCTGCATATGCCGGGCGCGCAGGGCGGCAAAGAGTTCTTCCTTGTCCTTGTGGCGGACGGTTTCCACCCATTTGCGGGCCGATGCGGACGTTTTGCGTCCCAGCGCGGGGAAGGGCGTATCCGTATAATAGAGATGCACCTGTTCCACACCAAAGGCGTCGCAGGAGCGATAAATGGCGGAGACGTTGTGCGGATCGTGGATATTGGCAAGCACGAGGGTCAGATCGGGCTGCCGATGCGCCAGCACTTCGGCAAGGCGCGCCCGGCGGCGTGCGGTGGGTTCTTTCATGGGCGGATTCCTTGAATCTTTTTTTCCGGCGGGAGCGTGCGCGCCGAGGCGCTTTTCCGCAAAACGGCAGGCCGTATGGTCTGGAGCGCACAGCGTTTCAAACGGAACGTGTTCATGGGAGGCGCGTCCGTCGCTGCGGAAGACGCCGACGCACGGGCGCGGCGTTTCTGTCATTGCAGAAAAGCGCGCGCAAGGCAAGCGGCCCGCGCGGGTTCGGCGGAGGCGTTGCCGCTGTGCTTGTGCATAAAAGTACAATAAAAATGCGGGCGGCTTGCATCCGGGGACGGCTGTCGTGTACATTGCCAAAAAAGCGCCTTTGCTTTACACTGGAGGGAGTATTCTGACACTACAGACCGAAGGAGTCTTTCTATGCAACGTTGCTGGTCAATGATTTTTGCCCTGCTGATGGTGCTGGGAGCGCCCGCGCTGGCGCTGGCGGCCGGAGGCGCGCACCCCACCATTCCCGGGCCCGAGCTGTCCGCGGCATGGGTCATTCCCTTTGCCTGCATGCTGCTGTCCATCGCCGTCATGCCGCTGGCCGCGCCGCATTTCTGGGAACATCATTTCGGTAAAATCGCCATTTTCTGGGGGCTTGCCTTTCTGGTGCCCTGTGCCTTCGTCTACGGATTCAGCACGGCGCTGTATGAAATGCTGCATTCCATTCTGGGCGAATACGTGCCCTTCATCATCCTGCTGTTTTCGCTCTTCACCGTGGCGGGCGGCGTGCGCCTGACGGGTTCGCTCGTGGGGCGTCCCGGCGTGAACGCGGGCATTCTGGCCGTGGGCACCATCCTTGCCAGCTGGATGGGGACGACCGGCGCGGCCATGCTGCTCATCCGGCCCCTGCTGCGCGCCAATGCCCACCGCAAGTATCGCGCGCATTCCGTGGTCTTCTTCATCTTCCTTGTGGCCAATATCGGCGGCTCCCTGACGCCGCTGGGCGACCCGCCGCTGTTCCTCGGCTTCCTGAAGGGCGTCAGCTTCTTCTGGACCACGCAGCATCTTTTCCTCAAGACGCTGCTCATGTCCCTGGCGCTGCTCGGCATCTACTTCGCCCTTGATTCCTATTTCTACGCCAAGGAAGGCAAGCCCCTGCCGCCGCATGATCCCGACGCCAAGGAAGAAAAGCTCGGCTTTGACGGCAAGATCAACTTCCTGTTCCTCGCCTGTGTGGTCGTGACCGTTCTTACCTCCGGTCTCATGAATCTGGGAACGGCCTTCTCCGTGTACGGCGTGCCCATTGAAGGTCAGAACCTCCTGCGCGACATTCTGCTGCTCGTCATCGCGGGCCTGTCCCTCAAGTTCACCAGCAAGCGCTGCCGCGAACTCAACGGCTTCTCCTGGGCCCCCATCGAGGAAGTGGCCAAGCTCTTCCTCGGTATCTTCATCAGCATGATTCCGGCCATCGCCATTCTGCGCGCCGGTACCGACGGCGCCCTTTCCGGGCTGATCCACCTCGTGTTCGATGAAACCGGCGCGCCCTCCAACGCCATGTTCTTCTGGCTGACGGGTCTGCTGTCCAGCTTCCTCGATAACGCGCCCACCTATCTTGTGTTCTTCAATACCGCGGGCGGCGATCCGCAGGTGCTGATGAACGAACTCGGTACCACCCTTGTGGCCATCTCGGCGGGCGCCGTGTTCATGGGCGCAAACAGCTATATCGGCAACGCCCCCAACTTCATGGTGCGTTCCATCGCCGAAGACCAGGGCGTCAAGATGCCCAGTTTCTTCGGTTATATGGCCTGGTCCGGCGGCATTCTCGTGCCCCTGTTCCTTATCCTGACGTTCATCTTCTTCTAGGCCGGTTTCGTTCCGCAGCCTGAGACAAGGGAGGAGGCCCGCAAACGCGGGTCTCCTCCTTCTTTTTTCATATCGCCGGGGGACGGCGGCCGGAGGGAAAGCGGTGGCGTTGCCGTAAAACTTCATCCTCCAGAAAAGCGCGTTTTGGGAAAGGAGAGGGGAGTTTGAGGGGAGAGGGAAAGCCCTTTTACGCGCCAGCTAAAAGGGTTTCCCTCTCCCCTCAATGATGCAACAACAATGAATCGCTGCTGTTGCCCGG
>CAJMRA010000273.1 GCA_905215675.1 uncultured bacterium
AGTGAGCGGAAAAACCGCGTTTTTTCCGCGAAACGACAGGTCGTATGGTTTGAAATGCGAAGCATTTCAAACTGAAAATGCCCTAACAGTCAAACCGATCAAAACTGAGCATCAGACCGGCGCGGCCCTGCGTGACGGATCGCAGGGATGTGGAGAAGCCGAACAGCTTGCGCATGGGCGCGCTGCCGCTGATCTGCTTGAGTCCGTTGCGATCCTGCAAATCGTCCACCTTGCCGCCGCAGCCGCCGAAAAGACTGATGGCCGCGCCCAGAAAATCGTCCGGCACGCTGATTTCCACATGCATGACGGGTTCCAGCGCAACGGGCGAGGCGGCGGCCAGGGCCTCGCGCAGGGCCGCGCCCGCGGCCATGTGGCAGCCGGGCGCCGTGGTCAGTCCTTCCTGCCGGGTTATGCCGGTAATGATCACTTCCACGTCTTCTACGGGATAGCCTGTCAGATCGCCGCATTGCAGGGCGTCGCGCACGCCGGACAGGGCCGCTTCCGCAAGCGCCGGAGGCAGCGCTTTTGCCGCTTCCTTCGGATCGGCGGGCAGGAAGTCACCAAGGCGCACGTCGTTGCCCGCGCCGCGCGGACGGGGGGCGACCTCAAGCGAGACCTCGCCCTGATGGCGTTCCTTGCCGAGTTCCCGATCAAACAGGCGCGTCGCCGCCGCCGGTTTGCGTATGGTTTCCCGCAGCGTCACCTGCGGATGCCCCACGCGGGGGCTGATGCCGCATTCCCGCGTCAGCCGTTCCAGCAGGACTTCAAGATGGAGTTCGCCCATGCCGGAAATGGTGCGGGTGGCGGACTCTTCATCCATGACGGCGTGGAAGGTGGGGTCTTCTTCCATGTAGCGGGCAAGGGCCTCGTCCAGAATCTTGCCCTCGTCGGCGTTGCGGGGTTCCAGCGCCAGCGTGATGACCGGCGGATAACTGTCTATGGCCTCCAGCCGCAGGTCGCCGCCGTGCGCCGTGTAGGTGTCGCCGGTATGCGCGCCGCGCAGACCGATGACGGCCACGATGTCCCCGGCCCCGGCCGCGGCGAGCTGCTCCCGTCTGTCGGCGTGCATGCGGTAGAGGCGTCCCACGCGATCATCCTTGCCCGTCGTGGTATTGCGGAGGCTGTCGCCCTCCTTGACGTCGCCCGCATAGAGGCGCAGGAAGGCCAGCTTGCGGCCGTCTTCCATGAGAACCTTGAAGACCAGAGCCGCCGTCGGGCCGTCGGGCGTGACGACGACCTCGTTACCCGCGGCGTCATGCCCCACCGGCGCGGGAATATCCTCCGGCGCGGGCAGATAGGCGCAGACGGCGTCCAGCACGGGCTGGACTCCGGCGTTGCGCAGGGCCGATCCGCAGAAGGCGGGCGTAAGCCGCCGGGCCAGCGTCGCCCGGCGCAGGGCGGCGTCGATCTCTTCCGGCGTATAGTCGCCTTCCAGATAGCGATCCAGAAAGGATTCGTCGGCTTCGGCGATTTTTTCCAGCGCGCGTTCGCGCCACGGGGCGGCAAAGGCGCGTTCCTCCTCGTTCCAGGGGCGGCGCGTCACCGTGCGTCCCTGATCGGCCGGATCAAAATCCAGTCGTTCCTCGCGCAGAACGTCCAGCACGGCTTCAAAGGAGTCCCCCTGTCCCCACGGGACGGTCAGCGCCACGGGATTGGCGGACAGCCGGGTATGCAGAGCGTTCAGCACGGCTTCAAAGTCGGCGCCCGGACGGTCCATCTTGTTGATGAATGCCAGTTTGGGAACGCCGAAGCGTTCGGACTGCCGCCATACGGTTTCCGACTGGGGCTCCACGCCGGCCACGGCGCAAAAGACGCCGACGGCGCCGTCAAGAACGCGCAGCGATCGTTCCACTTCGATGGTGAAATCCACATGACCGGGCGTGTCGATGAGATTCAGATCACAGTCGTTCCACCGGCAGGACGTGCAGGCGGAAGTGATGGTGATGCCGCGTTCCTGTTCTTCCGGCAGATAGTCCATGGTGGCGGTGCCGTCATGAACCTCGCCCAGACGGTGAATCTTGCGGCTGTAGAACAGCATGCGTTCCGAAAGGGTCGTCTTGCCTGCGTCGATATGGGCGATGATACCGATATTGCGGATATTTTTCATGGAAGTCTTCAAGCCTTGCGCGGCAGCAGGCCGAAGCCGTGCCGGAAAACGGAAAAGAAATCGGGAGACAGATCGGCGTGCAGCCACAGGCCTTCGCAGCCCGGGGAGAGGCTCAGGCGGCCCAGCGGGATCGCTCCGCTGCGGAAGGGGCCGCCGTCCCGTACCTTGCTGTGCGCGCGCGCCGATCCTGCCGCTGTGAAGATGGCCTCGGGGCGTCCCGCGCCGGGCATCAGGGCGCGTTCCACGGCATCGTCGCCGTGGCAGAAGCGCAGTACCTGTTCATCAAAAAGCTCGGGGCGCTGCACGGCCAGCGTCGGCGCGCCCCGTTCCTCGAACATCCGCAGGGAAAGAACTCTTGCCGTCGCCGCGATGCCGTCCAGCTCGCCCGCATGCAGCAGGGCAAGGCGTCCCGGCGCGGGCAGCTCTTCCAGCAGGGCGCAGAGATCGGCGGGGTCCATGCAAAAAATATCTTCCACGCCGCAGAGTTCCAGAGCCGTCAGCACGGGGCCCGCAGGCATGCCGCCCACGCAGACCGCCCCCAGAAGAGGCGTTTCCGCCAGCTGGGCGCACAGGGCCACGGCGGCCAGACGCGCCGCCGCCGCATAGGACGGCGAAAAGGCCGCAATCGCCCACGGCGCGGGATGACGGCCGCTCGACTGCCAGTAGCCGAGGCGCGCGTCGCGGCGTTCGCGCCGACAGTGCCCCCCGGATGTCCGCTCCTGCTCGTAATGCGCCATGCCCAGCGCCAGGCCGGTCTTGATCGCGGCCCGGCATTGCGGCGCGGCGGCTTCATAGGCCGACGCGCACACCTCGTCCGGCACGCGGAAATTTTCCAGATGCGCAGGCCACTGCGGCGCGGCCTCCCGCGCTTCCGCCTCGCCCGCATCAGCGGCGTCGCACTCCGCGTCGCTGTCGAACGCCGGAGACGCACAAGCCCGCAGGGCCTCCTCAAGATGCTTCTGTTGCGACTTTCGCATGGCTCCTCCTTGCAGCGTAGTCATCCATGATACGTGGCTTTTGCGATGCTGTGAAGAGGCGGAAGCACAGCCCGGGCGGGCGGAAAGCTGCGGGGGAGAAGCCCGGGGGAGAAGATGCGGGGGGGAAGGAAACCCCCTCTGCTGCGCGAGATGGGGTTTCCTTCCCCCCCGTACCCCCCCAACCTTCCCCGAGCGCGTTTTTATCAGGTTGTTCACAAGCCTTTTACCGCGAAAAGTCGGCCTTGTTCCACCGTCTCCCGGCGGCACGGGAAACGGTGCCGCGTACGGCATGGACGGCGCGGGCTGTACCGGAATCCGGCTGCGGGTTTTCCGGGGGATGCGGAGTGACGGAAGGCGTGACGGGGTGGGAAGAGGCGGGATTGTTCCGGGAAAAGCGCGCTGGGGAGGGGGAAGGGGGAGACCCTCTCGCGCTAGAGCAATTCAACTTTGAGATGTAAAAAAAATATGTTATTGTGCCGTCATGAA
>CAJMRA010000274.1 GCA_905215675.1 uncultured bacterium
TTTGGGCCGGGCGGCGCTGTGCCGCCGCCTCGCGTTTCACCTTTTTCAAAGGTGCAACGCTCTAGAGCATTTTCAGTTTGAAACGCCGCGCGTTTCAAACCATCAGGATCGCCCGCATATGCGGGCGGCGCCTTCTTTCGATCCCTCTTTGCCGCCTCTGGAGACGCCGCCGTGGATCAATCCGAACTCCATGCCGTGGAGGCCCGCTGCACACAGGAGGCCATGCCGCGCTGCCGCGCCGCCTGTCCCCTGCAAATGGATGTGCGCGCCTTCATGGATCATATTGCCGCGGGCAGGAACAACGACGCCCGCAAGCTGCTGGAACGTCACCTGCCCCTGCCCGCCGTGATGGCCGCCGTCTGCGACCATCCCTGTGAAAATGCCTGCCTGCGCCGCGATCTGGGCGGTGCGCTGGCCGTCGGCGCGCTGGAGCGCCATGTTCTTGAAACAACCTCGCCGCAAACGCGCCTCATGCCGCGCAGCCCCCGCCCGCAACGTCTGGCCGTCATCGGCGCGGGACTGGCCGGGCTCGTGGTCGCCCGGGAGCTGTCCCGCAAGGGCTTTCCCGTGGACGTGCTGCACGAGGGCGAGGCGGGGGACGCCCTGCGCCGCTCCTATCCCGATATCCCCGAGGCGGCCCTTGCTGCGGAATGGGCCGAATTCGGCAAAACGCCCGTCACCTTCCTGCCCTCGTCTTTCGACGCCGACCTGCTCGGCCGTCTGCGGCAGGATCACGCCGCCGTCTTTGTGGACATGGACGCCGCGTCCGCGCTGCTGCCCCTGCGCAGGGACGACGTGGACGCCGCCACCCTGCACGTGGAAGGCAACGTCTGCTGCGGCGGCTGGACGGACGAAACGCCCACGGGCGCGCGTCTCGCCTCGGCCTCGCGTCAGGCCGGCGAAGGACGGACGGCGGCCATTACGCTGTTCCGCCTCATGACCGGGGCGTCGCTGGCAGCCTCGCGGGAGCAGGAAAACGATCGCCGCGCGCTGCATACGCCGCTGGACGGCGTGGTTTCCGTGGCGCGCGTTCTGCCCTCCGGGGAACGCTACACAGACGGGGAAGCCGCCCGCGAGGCGGACCGCTGCCTGCGCTGCGAATGCCTGCAATGCGTGCGCGAATGCGTCTTTCTGGAGCGGCACAAGGAATTCCCGCGCACCTATGCGCGCAAGATTTACAACAATGCCGCCATCGTCAAGGGCACGCATACGGCCAACGCCCTGGCGCTGGGCTGCTCGCTCTGCGGCCAGTGTACGGAAATCTGCCCCGAAGGCTTTTCCATGGCCGATCTCTGCCTGCATGCCCGTCAGGACATGGTCGAACGCGGCTACATGCCCCAGTCCGCTCACGAATTCGCCCTTGAGGACATGGCGCAGGCTTCCGGGCCGGAAAGCGCTCTCAGCCGCCCCGATCCCGCGACCGGACGTTGCGCGCGCCTGTTCTTTCCCGGCTGTCAGCTTGCGGCGGCCCGCGGTCCGCAGGTCTCGGCCGTCTGGCGCTTCCTGCGCCAACGCCTCGACGGCGGCGTGGGCATCATGCTTTCCTGCTGCGGCGTTCCCGCCCGCTGGGCGGGGAATACGGTCCTGTTCGACGAACACGCCGCGCGCCTGTGCGCCGACTGGGAAGCCCTCGGCAAACCCGAATTGATCGTGGCCTGCGCCTCCTGTCTGGACGCGCTGGCGCAGGCCCTGCCGGGCGCGTCTCTCCGCTCTCTCTGGGAATATCTGGACGAGCTGCTGCCGGAAGCGACGCCCGCGGCCGACGCGCCCGTCGTCAGCATTCAGGACCCCTGCGGCGCGCGTCGCCGGGAGGACTGGCGCGCCGCCGTGCGTTCTCTGGTCCGCAAGTGCGGCCTGCGCGGCGAGGAACCGCGCCGCAGCGGTACGGAAACCGCCTGTTGCGGCTACGGCGGCCTTGTCTGGAACGCCCAGCCGGACATGGCCGACATGATGGCCGCCCGCCGGGCTTCCGATCTGGCGCATACGGCGCTCTGCTCCTGCATCATGTGCCGGGATCGGCTGGCGCGGCAGGGCAAGGCCGCCCTCCATCTTTTCGATCTGCTGCCCATGACGGCCGAAACGCCCGCCGCCGACGCCGCCGCGCGCGCTCCCGTGGCCGGGCTTTCGGCCCGCCGGGCCGGTCGCGCGGCCCTGCGCCGCGCCGTGCTGACGGAGTACGGCGAAACCCCGCCGCCCGAAGCCGCCCCGGGGCTGCGTCTGCTCATTGCCGACGAGGTGCTGGCGCACATGGAGGATCGTTTCATCCTGCGGCAGGACGTGCAGGAAGCCGTCGAGGGCATCGAGCGTACCGGCCTGAAATTCCTCGAAAAGGAAAGCGGCCATTTTGTCGGTTCCTGGCGGCCCCGACATGTCACCTTCTGGGTGGAATATGCCCTCGGCGACGAAGGATGCGTCGTCTATGACGCGTGGTGCCACCGGATGTGGCTGCCCGGAGCCATGCAGCCCGGCAAGGAGAGCTGACCATGACCATGGAACCCAATTACGGCCCCGATGCCGGGGAATGGTTCTGCGCCCGCTGCGGCGACAAGCTGGAGCAGCGCAAGGTACAGGCCTTTTACATGAACAGCGCCTTTGACGTGCTGCTGCCCCGCTGCCCGTCCTGCGGCCTGACGCTGGTACCCCGCTCGCTGGCCGAAGGCAAGATGGCAGAAGTGGAAGCGCTGCTGGAAGACAAGTAGATGGAAGCCCCCCTCTACGCGCGGCCGGAGTTCCGCCGGGTCGCCGGGGACGCCTGGCGTCCCGGCGGTCTGGCCGTTACCCGGCGCGGGCTTGCCCTCTGCGCGTTTCCAGCGGGCGCGCGCCTGCTGGATATGGGCTGCGGGGCCGGGGCGACGCTGCGTCTGCTGCGGGCGCTCGGCTACCATGCCGTCGGGCTGGACAGGCATCCCGACGGCGCGGCGACTCCGCCGTGCCTGTGCGGAACGGCCGTCGCCCTGCCCCTGCGCGACGGCGTCCTTGACGGGGTCATCTGCGAATGCGTGCTGTCCCTGCTGCCCGACGGCCTTGCCGCGCTGCGGGAAGCCGTTCGCGTTCTCCGTCCGTCGGGGCGGCTTCTGCTGAGCGATCTCTTTCTGGCGGGCCCCGCGCCGTCCTTCCTGCCGGACGGGGCTCCTGCATCCTGTGCGTGCGGCGCGCGCAGCCTGCCGGAGCTGCGCCGCCTCTTCCGGCAGGCGGGCCTGCGCCTGCTGCACGACGAGGATCATTCCCCCTGCCTGCGCGCCCTTGCGGCCCGCCTCCTCTGGAACGACGGCGAGGGAAGCGTCCTGCCCGTTCCGGCCGGTCCGGGCTGCTCACGCACGCCCCGCCGTTACGGGTACGGCCTCTGGATTCTGGAAAAAACGCCGTGAGGCGGCCCGTGAATTCCCGGCCTCCCCGCAATATAAAATGTAAGAGACACATAACTTTTGAAAAGGACTTGCGCCTAGCCTGTGCCCCCTCTGAAAAAGCGCGTTGGGGGAAGGATGGGGGGCCTGGGGGGAAGGAAACCACCTTGTGCGCCAGCCGCGACCGAAGGCGGCCGCAGGCCGTGCCCGTTGCG
>CAJMRA010000275.1 GCA_905215675.1 uncultured bacterium
GTGAAACGCAGCGCGTTTCACACTGACATTGCTCTAGTTGCCGCTTTCGCGCCAGCGGCGGCGGGCTTCATCGGCCCAGATATTGCCCTGTTTGCGGGCTCCGTCCAGAAGTTCGGACGATGATTCGCGCGCCGAGTCCCACATCTCTCCGGCCTGGGAGCCCAGTTCGCTGCCCGCGCTTTTGGCGTCGCCCCACAGGCCGCGCAGCCGTTCGTTGAAGGAGCGCTGTTCTTCGGCGGACGCGGCGGGAGCCTGTTCTTCCGCCGCATGGGAAGCGCGGGACGTCGTCATGCCGAGACAGGCAACGCAGAGAAAAAACAGCAGGATTTTCAGCGTGGAGCGGGCGTTTCGCATCAGGATTCTCTCCTTGGCTGGAACATTGGCTGGGAATGTCCCGGGCGGTCAGGCGTCCTTTCCCCGGGAAGATGTTTCGGTTTCGACCTTTGTCTTTTCTTCTTCGCGCAGGGTCCGTCGCAGAACCTTGCCGATGATGGTCTTGGGTAAATCCGTTCTGAATTCAAAGAATTTCGGTATCTTGTAGTTCGCAAGGCGCGCCCGGCAGTGCGCGGCCAGATCGGACTTGCTGAGGATGGCTCCCGCCTTGGGAACGATGAAGGCCTTCAGCGCCTCGCCCCGTGTGGGATGCCTGACGCCGACGGCCACGGCCTCCGCAACGTGCGGATGCTCGTAGAGCACCTCCTCGACCTCGCGCGGGTAGACGTTGTAACCACCGACAATGACAAGGTCCTTTTTGCGATCCACGAGGAAATAATATCCGTCTTCGTCGCGGTAGGCGATATCGCCGGTATGCAGCCAGCCGTTGCGCAGCGTGGCGGCCGTTTCGTCCGGCCGATTCCAGTAGCCCGCCATGAGTTGCGGCCCTCTGGCGATCAGCTCGCCCCATTCGTTGGTCCCCAGCTCCTGTTCCGGGTTGTCGGCGGCCACGATTTTTATGTCGGTCAGCGGCAGGGGAATGCCGATGGAGCCGATTTTCTGCCTGCCGAACACAGGATTGGCGGCGAGTACCGGCGACGCTTCCGTCAGGCCGTAGCCTTCGGTAATGACGGCATGCGTCAATTCCTGCCACCGGCGCAGCATCTCCGCCGGGAAGGGGGCCGATCCGGAAATACAATAGCGGATGCAGGTCAGATCATGCTGCGCAATGGTTTTTTGCTGCATCAGGGAAATGTAGACCGCGGGCGCTCCCACAAAGAAGGTCGGGCGAAAGCGGTCGATGGTCCGCAGCAGATCGCCGGGGGTGTAGCGCGGTACGGGAATGGTCGTCGCGCGCATGGCGGCGGGCAGCACGATATTTCCCATCAGCCCGAAAACATGGAAAAAAGGCATGATGGACAGGAAAATATGGCAATCCTCGTCCCGGACGTCGAGAATGGCAAGGAGTTGCGTCAGCTGCGCCGTCAGGCCCGCATGGGTCAGCATGGCGCCCTTGGGTTCTCCCGTCGTGCCGCCCGTGTATTGCAGCAGGGCTATTTCCGCATGCGGATTGCCCGTCGGCGGGCTGTAGCGTTCGCGGCAGGCGCAGAAGTCCCGCCAGCGTACGACCTGCGCGCTCCAGGGAATGGCGGGCGCGTCCCCGTCTCTCCGGCGCTTGAGCGCATAAAGCCAGCTGAGCGGCGGCCGCAGCGCGTCGCCCACGCTGGTAACGACGATACGTTCCAGACCCAGCGTCGCCCGCAGCGGTTCGATATGCTGCCAGAGGATGTCCAGCGTGATCAGGACGCGCACGCCCGCATCCCGGAAGTGGCGCGTCAGCTCGGTTTCCCGATAGAGGGGATTGGTCATGACGGCCGTTGCGCCCGCCTTCATCACGCCCCAGAAGGCAACGACGGTCTGCGGCAGATTCGGCAGCATGAGCGCCACACGATCGCCGGGCCGGACGCCGTTTCGGCGCAGGGCCGCGGCGAAGCGTTCCGCGCGTTCGCGCAGGACGGCGTAGGTCATGCGCGTGTTCTGGAAGCGTACGGCTTCGCGGTCGGGGGTCGCGTCGGCGGCTTCGTCGAGGACGGCGGACAGGCGGCGCGGACGCAGGGTCAAATCCGGGGTGGGGCGTCCCTCAAACTGGGCGCGCCATGCTTCGGTGCTGGTCATGCGTGTCCCGTAGGGCGGTTCAGGCCAACGCCGTAAGGTCGTAGGCCGTATTGTCTTCTATGTCGCATTCCACAAGAGCGCCGGGCCGGACGCCCGGGCCGCTCACATAGGTGATGCCGTCCACGTCGGGCATCTGAAACCAGACGCGCCCCACATGCAGGCCCGGCCATTCGTCATGGGGACGTTCCACCAGTACCGGCAGGCGACTGCCCACCGCGGCGGCCAGATGTTCCTCGCTGATGTCACGCTGGAGTTCCATCAGCGTGTTCTGGCGGCGTTCCTTGATCTCGTCGGGCACCTGATCGGGCATGTCGGCCGCGGGAGTGCCGCTTTCGGCCTGATAGGCAAAGACCCCCACATGGTGAAAGCGCGTCTCTTCCACAAAGCGGCAGAGCGCCTCGAACTGTTCCTCGGTTTCGCCGGGGTAGCCGACGATGAAGGTCGTGCGAAGCACGGCGTCGGGCAGGGCGTCGCGCACCCTGTCGATAACGCGGCGCGGATCTCCGGCAAAGGGGCGTCCCATGCGGGCAAGCACGTCGGGATGCGCATGTTGCAGGGGAATATCAAAATAGTGCAGCAGATTCGGCCCGGCCGTGCGGATGAATTGCAGGAGTTCGGGGGTGACGCCGCTGGGATAGAGGTAGAGCAGCCGCAGCCAGGCCAGACCGTCCAGCGGCAGCAGGGCGGCCAGCAGGTCCTGCAAACGCGCCCGGGGGGTCAGATCCGCGCCCCACGAGGTCAGGTCCTGCGCCACCAGATTGATTTCCCGGACGCCCTGCGCCAGCAGGCCGCGCGCCTCCTCCCGGAGCGCCGCAACGGGAGCGGATGACAGCGGTCCCCGGATGGATGGAATGGTGCAGAAGGCGCAGGCGTGCCGACAGCCTTCCCCGACCTTCAGCCAGGCGTGCGCCGGGCCGGTCGAGAGCAGACGACCGGGCCATGCCCCGCCGCCGACGGCGGGCGCCTCCCGCAGCGACAGCGCCCGGGCGATCATGGCGGGCCAGCGCGGCAGGTCCGCCGTGGGCAGCCAGAGGTCCACTTCCGGCAGTTCCCGGGCCAGCTCCTCCACGCCGTAGCGTCCCACCATGCAGCCCGCCACCGCCAGCAGCGGCTTGCGCTTGCAGGAGGCGATATGTTCGGCCGCGTCCAGCACGGCGCGGATGCTCTCGCTGACGGCCGGGGCAATGAAGCCGCAGGTATTGATCAGCACCAGACGGGCGCGGCCCATATGTTCCACGCTTTTGACGGGAATGCCCAGCGAACCGAGAACATGTTCCGTGTCCACCCTGTTCTTGGGACAGCCGAGACTCTGGGTCCAGACGGGCAGCGGGGCGGCATGACGGGGAGCGGCATGGTGCATCGGACGTCCTCCTGTGGAAGATACTTCGCCGCGGCGTTCCAGGGCGTGTTAACACGAAATCGTTCTTCTGGGGGGAAG
>CAJMRA010000276.1 GCA_905215675.1 uncultured bacterium
CATGAGGTATGGAATGTAACTCTTACAAACAAATCCAATAAGACCAGACATCTGGTCCTTTTTAGAACAGCTGCACGCCGCCTATCCAGTGATGCTTGACGCGCCCGTGAAGGGTTTGTCCGAGGAAGGGCGTATTGACGCTTTTGGAATAGAGGGTATCCCGGCTGACGACCCAGTCTTCGGCGGGATCGAAGAGGAAGAAGTCGGCGGGGTCGCCGGGTTCGAAGTTATTGCAGGGCAGGTTGAAGATACGGGCCGGAGCGGCGCCCCAGAGACGGTGCATGTCGGCCTCGTTGATGACGTTGTCCCGGACGAGTCCCCAGGTGAGGGACACGGCGAGGTCAAGGCCGGTGAAGCCGCAGGGGGCGGCGTCGAGGGGCTGTTCCTTTTCGTGCTGCGCGTGGGGGGCGTGATCGGTGCTGAGGATGTCGATGGTGCCGTCCCCGAGGGCGCGGCGCAGGGCCTCGCGATCGGCGGGAGTGCGAAGGGGCGGGCTGACCTTGGCGGCGGTATTGTAGCCGCGCAGGGCGGTATCGTCGAGCCAGAGGTAATGGGGGCAGGTCTCCGCCGTCACCTGCACGCCGCGGGCCTTGCCCCAGCGCAGCACGTCCACGGCCAGCGCGCAGGACACGTGGGCGATATGCACGGGCAGATTGAGATATTCGGCCAGCATGATGTCGCGGGCCACCTGCATGGCCTCGCCCACGGGGGGCTGTCCCTTGACGCCGAGTTCGCCGCTGACGACGCCCTCGTTCATGACCCAGCCCGGGGCAAGGGTGGCGTCCTCGCAATGATCGATGAAGATGAGACCGAGATCGGCGGCGTATTCCATGACGCGCCGGAGCAGTTCAGTCCCGGGCATGGGCCTGCCGTCGTTGGAGACGGCCACGCAGCCCGCGTCGCGCAGTTCGCCCAGCGGGGCCATGGCCTCGCCCTTGAGGCCCACGGTGGCGGCGGCAATGGGACAGAGCCGGGGACCGTGGGGATGGGTTTCACGGGCCCTGTCGAGCATGGCGCGGGTGATACCGGCGTTGTCGTTGACGGGGCGGGTGTTGGCCATACACATGACGGAGCCGAAGCCGCCGCGCGCGGCGGCCTCAAGGCCGCTGGCGATATCTTCCTTGTATTCGAAACCGGGTTCGCGCAGGTGCACGTGGGCGTCGGTGAAGCTGGGCATGAGCAGCAGCCCGGCGGCGTCCACGACGGGGCAGCCGTCGGGCGCGGCATGATGTCCGGCGGGCGTCATGGTGACGATGCGCCCGTCACGGACGAGCAGGTCCACGGGGGCGTCGAGGTGGCGGGCGTTTTTCAGACAGAACGTCATGCGGAAAGACCTCCCTCATTGCGGGTAGCGAGCAGATAAAGCACGGCCATGCGGGTGGAGACCCCGGAGGCCACCTGTTTGAGCACAAGGCTGTGGGGGCCGTCGGCCACCTCGTCGGAAATCTCCAGACCGCGATTGAGCGGGCCGGGATGCAGGACCCCGACTTCGGGACGCGCCAGCGAGAGATGCCGCGCCGTCAGGCAGTAGCGACGGGAGTATTCCGACAGATCGGGGAGCAGGCCCGCCTGCTGGCGCTCCAGTTGCAGACGCAGGGCCATGACGGCGTCCACATCGCGCACGGCGGCGTCAAGGTCGTCGTAGACGTCGGCCTGCCAGTGATCCACGCCCGCGGGCAGAAGGGTACGCGGCGCGCACAGGCGCACATGCACGCCCAGCATGTTGAGCAGATGGACGTTGGAGCGGGCCACGCGGCTATGGGCGATGTCGCCGAGAATGAGCAACGTCTTGCCCGCGAAATCGTTGTTCCAGGCCTGCCGCAGGGTAAAGGCGTCCAGCAGGGCCTGCGTGGGGTGGGCGTGCCAGCCGTCGCCGGCATTGACGACGCCGCAGGACAGGCGCTCGGCAAGGAATTCGGCCGCGCCGCTGGAGGGATGACGGATGACCACCACATCCGGCCCCATGGCCTGAAGGGTCAGGCCCGTGTCCTTGAGG
Organism: uncultured bacterium; assembly: GCA_905215675.1. Lineage (GTDB taxonomy): Bacteria > Desulfobacterota > Desulfovibrionia > Desulfovibrionales > Desulfovibrionaceae > Desulfovibrio. The sequence continues at coordinate 1,997 of CAJMRA010000276.1, forward strand.
CTTTCGCCCTTGTTGAGGCTGGAGCCGGTCTTGGCGAGAGAATAGGTGTCGGCGGAAAGACGCTTGCCCGCCACGTCGAAGGAGGTTTTTGTACGCGTGCTGTTTTCCACAAAGAAGAGCACGACGGTCTTGCCCTTGAGCGTCGGCACCTTCTTGACCGGACGCAGATTGATTTCCTGAAAACCGGCGGCAATGTCGAGCAGGTGCTGCACATCGGGGAGACTGAGCTGGGTCACGTCCAGCAAGTCCTTGTGCTTCCAGTGGTAGCGATTGTCATTGGTCATGTCGTGTTCCCTTCGGCTAAAAGGAGAGGCATGCGGATTTTCGGCGAAAAAAATCCCCGCGTCACAGCGGGGAAAACAGAGCGCCCCGACGCCGCGGGGGCATCGGACAGACGACGAAAGCGCGAACGCGTCCGCGGCGGGATAAGATGCCGTTGCCTTGCATGCCGACAAGACTAGACGCCCCGCACCGGTTTGTAAAGGATCAATCTGCCGTGCGGACGGCGGGAATCTTCTTGACGAACTCGCGGCTTGCGCCATAGAGCATGATACGTTGCACGCGCAATCGACGGCGGACGTCCGGCGACGCGACGCGCGCCGCAACAGAAACGGACGCATTTCCCGAGGAGGCTTCATGCTGGTTTCCATTCTGGTTTATCTGTGCTGCGGCGCCGTGGCGGGCGTTCTTGCCGGGCTGCTGGGCGTGGGCGGGGGCATCGTGATTGTTCCCATGCTGGTTTCCGTCTTTCCGACGCAGGGTATCCCGCCGGAATATGTGCAGCAGCTGGCGCTGGGCACGTCGCTGGCCAGCATCATGATCACGTCCATTTCCAGCGCCCGCGCCCACAGCAAGCGCGGGGCCGTGCACTGGGACATTTTCCGGCGCATCACGCCGGGCATCCTGATCGGCACCTTCGTCGGCGGTCTGGTGGCAAGCCATATGCCCACGCTCTTTCTCAAGGTCTTTTTCATCTGCTTTCTTGCCTTTGTGGCCGTGCAGATGCTCTCCAGCTACCGGCCTCCGGCCACGCGCGAAATGCCCGGCGCGCTCGGCACGGCGGGCGCGGGCGGGGTCATCGGCCTTGTCTCCAGTTTTGTGGGCATCGGCGGCGGCACGCTTTCCGTGCCGTTCATGAGCTACTGCAACGTGCCGCTGCATCATGCGGTGGGCACGTCGGCGGCCATCGGCTTTCCCATTGCCGTCGCCGGAACCCTGAGTTACGTCATCGGCGGCTGGAATCAGGCCGGTCTGCCCGCGGGCTGCTTCGGCTTCGTGCATGTGCTTGCCCTGGTCGGCATTGCCGTGGCCAGCTTCTGCACGGCGCCGCTCGGCGCGAAACTTTCGCATGCCCTGCCCACCACGAAGCTCAAGAAGGCGTTCGCCATTTTCCTGATCATCGTGGACATCCGCATGATCGCGGCCCTGCTGTAGAGCGTTTTTCCGCGAAACGACAGGCAGTATGGTTTGAAACGCAACGCATTTCACACTAGAACATTTTATCTTTGAAATGGGTTGAGGGTTGAGATTCAGGGGGAGGGGAACCCCCT
>CAJMRA010000277.1 GCA_905215675.1 uncultured bacterium
CGTTGGGGGAAGGATGGGGGGCCTGGGGGGAAGGAAACCACCTTGTGCGCTAGCCGCGACCGAAGGCGGCCGCAGGCCGTGCCCGTTGCGACAAAGGAAGCTACGGGCATCGACAGCAGAGATAAGGGGGTTTCCTTCCCCCCAGAAGAACTATTTAGTGTTAACACGCTCTAACGCATGACGGGCTTGCCCTGCGCGTCAAAGGCGGTGATGCCGCTGGGCTGCCGGTAGGTGTAGGCATCGCCGTGCATGGGGCTCTGATGATGCGGGTGACAGGTGCTGCAATCGTCGCGGCGGCCGAACTTGGCCTCCATCCTTTCAATGGCGGCGGAATGGCAGCGGGCGCAGATTTCCTTGCCCGGCGCGGCGCTGAACGGAATGGAGCCCGATCCGTCCGGCAGGCCGTGACAGGTCTGACAGCGTACCAGCATGACGCCGTGCTTGCTTTCGTACCATTCCTGCGCCACGCGCGGGGTCGCCTTGACATGACAGCCGTAGCAGTCTCCCTGCATGGAGTCCGGGGCGGTCAGATGCTTTCCCTCGCACCGCACGTCGGGGAAGGCCCACGCCATATAGGCGAAATAGCCGCCGACCACCGCCAGGCCCGCCAGGCCCGCGATCAACCATTTCTTAGGGCTTTGCAAGATCCGCCTCCTTCAGCTTCTCGGCAAATGCGTGATTTCTGGGAATACGGGCGTCAAAGGGCGGCAAGTGGGCCAGATTCGCATGACAGCCCGCGCAGCCGTTGCGGGAACGACCGTTCTTGCCGAGGTAACTGTCGTGCGCCAGACGCCCTTCCGTCGAAACCGGCCCGTCGCCTTTGGCGTTCCTGCCGAGGTCCTGATGACAGGCCAGACAGTTTGCGTCGTCGATGAACCTCCGGGCCCGGGGCTGCATGGCGGCGCGATCCAGCGCCGTCTCCCCGTCCACGGCATGAACCCAGATATCCTTGGACCCCATCCACATCTTGGCCGCCAGCATACGCACGATATTGCCGCCGGGAATATGGCATTGTGCGCAGCCTATGGGCCTGCCCTCCGCGTCCCGGGCGTGCGACGAAAATTTCATTTCTTCCGCGTAGACGCGCATTTCGTGGCAGGAAAGGCAAAATTCCGTCCCCGACGTGTAACGCACCGTGGCGGCAACGGCCGTGATGCCGATGACGGCCCCCGCCGCCAGCACGACCAGCTTTTTGCTATGCCTCATCCTCCGCTCCTTGTTTGTCCCCGGGCGGCGAACCCGGTCGGCACTACTGTGAAAAAAAGCACAGCTACTGCCGTATTACTTTTCCTTTCCAAAATATCATAACTTCTGAAACTTAACTGTGATTCAAATCACAAATCGGCATTTTTATTCCAGTCCGTTTGCGACGTCCCGCGCAAGGGGGAGAAAAATTCTCCATAACGCACGCCGCGGGTCCTTTGTGACTTGCATCACAGCATCTTTTCCCGCTATGCTTGATCCGAGTATGATTGTGCGGGCGGCCCGAGGTTCTGCACGCCTGCCACAAGCACAAGGAGGAGTTGTTTTATGGATGCACCCCGCAACGGCCCATGGCTCAAGCTCGTTCTGGGCGGCCTTGTGGCCGGCGTGGTGGTCGTGGCAGCCCTGGCCTACGGCATGCGCGTCAGCGACTCGCGCCCGTTCTGCGCCGGCTGCCACATCATGCAGGAGGCGGCCGTCACGCATAAGCTGTCGACGCACGCCAACCTTTCCTGCAACGACTGCCACGCCCCCCACAACCTGATGGCAAAACTGCCCTTCAAGGCAAAGGAAGGATTGCGAGACTTCATTGCCAACGTACAGGGCAAGGACGTGCCGCTCGGTCCCAATGACACGACCCGCGACGTCGTCAATGCCAACTGCATTGCCTGCCACACCGCCACCAATACCGATGTGGCCAGCATGAACGTAAAGCCGTACTGTGTGGACTGCCACCGCAACGTGGCCCACATGCGGCACAAGCCCATCAGCACGAGGATCGTAGCCTATGAATAGCAAGCTTCTCCATTCCGCGCTCGCAACGCTGGCGTTGCTGGGCGTTGCGGCCGTCAGCGGCTGCAACGACGTCAGCACGGAACTAAAGACCCCCGTCTACTCCACGTCCATCAAGGAAGATTCCACCCGGATATCCGACTTCGCCAAAGACTTCCCGCTGCAATACGCTTCTTACATGAAGAACAATGAAAGCGAGAAGATGACGGAGTACAAGGGTTCCGTTCCCTTCCACAAGAACGACAACGTCAATCCCCTCCCCAAGGGCTGGAAGCACGCGCAGCCCTACCTCAAGAATCTCTGGCTGGGCTACCCCTTCATGTATGAATACAACGAAGCCCGCGGCCATACGCTCGCCATTCAGGACTTCGTCAATATCGACCGCATCAACCGCTACGCCGAAAAGGGAACCCTCCCCGCCACCTGCTGGAACTGCAAGACCCCCAAGATGATGAACTGGATCAAGCAGTACGGCGACTCCTTCTGGAGCAAGGACGTCAACACCTTCCGCGGCAAGGACGCCATCGACGCCAAGGACGAGACCATCGGCTGCGCCAACTGCCATGATCCCAAGACCATGGAACTGCGCCCCTATTCCGAACCCCTCAAGGACTGGCTCAAGCGCAGCGGCAAGGACTGGAACACCCTGACCCGCAACGAAAAGCGCACCTACGTCTGCGCCCAGTGCCATGTGGAATACTACTTCACCCACAAGGACAACGGCCCCGCCGGCCGCCCCGTCTTCCCGTGGGACAACGGCTTCAATCCCGAAGACATGTATCAGTACTACAAGGGACACGGAGCCAAGGGTGCCGACGGCAAGCCCGGCCCCTTCGCCGACTGGGTGCACGCCGCATCCAAGGTGCCCATGATCAAGATGCAGCATCCTGATTTTGAAATGTTCCAGGACGGCCCCCACGGCGCCGCGGGCGTCTCCTGCGCCGACTGCCACATGCCCTACCAGCGCGTGGACGGCAAGAAGATGTCCAGCCACTGGATGACTTCGCCCCTCAAGGACCCCGAGCTGCGCGCCTGCCGTCAGTGCCACGCCGACAAGACCGCGGATTTCCTGCGCGAACGCGTGATCTATACGCAGAAGAAGAGCTTTGATCAGCTCCTCAAGGCTCAGGAAGTCTCCGTCAAGGCCCACGAGGCCATCCGCCTTGCCAATGCCGATATCGCCGCCAACCCCGGCGATCTCCATCCGCAGTACAAGGACCTCATGGCCGAAGCCCGCGAAATGGTCCGCAAGGGTCAGCTTTTCTGGGATTACGTGTCCGCTGAAAACAGCGTCGGTTTCCATAACCCCGCCAAGACACTCGACACCCTCATGACCTCCGCGGAATGCAGCCAGAAGGCCATCGACCTTGCCCAGCAGGCCACGAAGTACCGCATCGCCCCCGCGCTGGCCGGCGATATCAAGACCATCGTGCCGCCCATTCTGGAATTCAGCCGCAAGATGCAGCAGGAGGACACAAGGTTGAAGAAATCAGACAGGAATTCTTTGGCGGAACGAAACCATG
>CAJMRA010000278.1 GCA_905215675.1 uncultured bacterium
ACAGGAAAGCAGGAGTCATTTAAGATGTCCAGCTTTTTTTAGAAACAGCCCCTAGCCAAAGGTCCTCCCCTCCCCCAAAAACAGACATACTCCGATAGCCGCCCCTTTGTGCCGGGGATTATTGGGCTTCCACGATCATGGTAGCGCCTACGCGGAGGGCGTTTTCATCGACGTTGTTCCAGCGTTTGAGGTCATCGACGGAAACGTCATAGCGGCGGGCGATATTCCAGAGGCTGTCGCCGGGGCGGACGGTATAGGTCGCGCGCTTGTTGCTGCGGCCGGGCCGGGCGGAACCGAGGCGGCCGGAGGGATTCTTGCGCTCCGCGACGGCCACGACGCCGGGGATGCGGAGGCTTTGCCCGGCACGGAGGGCGTTGGGGTTTCGGATATCGTTTGCTTCCTGAATATCCGCGACGCTCACGCCGTATTTGCGGGCCACGCCGTAAAGGGTCTCATTGGGCTGGAGCACGTGGGTCTTGCCGGAAGAGGCCACGGCGGCGGGTGCGGGACGGCGTTCACGCGCGGCGTTGCGGCTCCCGGACGAGCCTCCCTGCCGGTTGACGGCGGAAGCGGCCATATTGACATGGCGCGGCACGAGCACCATATCTCCGGCATGAATGGCATCCGTGCCGGGATTGACGGATTTCAGCTGTGCCACGGAAACCCCGCTGCGCTTGCTGATCTTGGCCCAGCTGTCGGAGGACGTCTGTACCTTTTTGGGCTGCCACTGGGCAAAGGCCGTGCTGCCCGCCCCGCGAAGAAAGGCCGTGGCCTGCTGCTCCACGCGCTGCGGAACGTAAACGAAGGTGGAACGCTCGGTGGAGGTTATGGGCCGCCGGTGATGGCGGTTCATGGCCACGAAGTCCTCCCAGGTCATGCCGCAGGCGCGGCTCAGACCCATGAGGTCCGTGCCGGGACGCGCGGTGAAACGCAGCACGAGCGGCGCATTCTCGGGGCGTATGGGATCGAAACCCAGTTGCGGCAGGTTGCGCATGATCTTGGTAATGGCAATGAAACGGGGCACATACTGCTTTGTTTCGTCGCGCAGCTGCGCCTTTTCGTCCAGCGTCTCATTGCGTCGGCAGACGCCGTAAAAATTGCCGGTATTGGTGCCCTCCATGGCGCGACGCATCTTGCCTTCCCCGGCGTTATAGGCGGCAATGGCGGTGGGCCAGTCGCGGAAATCGCCGTAGAGCTTTTGCAGGTAGTCGGCCGCGGCTTCGGTGGCCCGGTAGGGGTCCAGCCGCTCGTCCATCCACCAGTCCTGATTCAGACCGTATTTCATGCCGGTATAGGGCATGAACTGCCAGGCCCCGGCGGCCCCGGCGCGGGACACGGCGTCCGCCCTGTAGCCGCTTTCGACAATGGCGAGATACGCCAGGTCTTCGGGCATGCCGCGGGTACGAAACACCTTGCGGGAATAGGCAAGATAGTTTTCCGCCCGTTTGGAAAAAACCTTCATGGTCGGACGGCCCTTGTTGAGAAAGTGCTTGTACTGCAGCGTGACTTCCTGCATGGCGTCCGCGGGAATATTCCGATCTATGGGGCCGGTGCTTTGCAGCGCCGCCTGCTCCGCGGGCGACAGCGGCGTCGCGGCTTCCTCCGCGGGAACGCGCAGGGACACGCTTTCATCTGATCTCTCCCCTTGCCGGGCGCTGCAACCCGCCAGCAGCGCGTATGCCAGCAAAAGGCACAAACTCCGCTTCCAGAGACGCTGGGCCCTGCTCCGGGCGGCCTCTTTTTGCATATGCTCTCCCTTGTCGCCCTTGCGGGCGACGCAGACGTCCCGCCGCAGCGGAACGCCTTGCCGTTATGGTCCCGGGGAATCTCTCGATATGCGGGCGTCTGCCCCCACAGACGCCGGACACGGCGCGTCTGCGCCGTCGCCGTGCGTTCATGCCGATTGAGGAAAAACGCGGTGCGTAGTACCGTCCGAAAAAATCAAACGCCGCTCCACGCGGCGCCGACACCGCAAGGAGTACGCATGCCGTCCGACGCTTCTCCCACTCCCCTTTTGCCCGGCCTCAAGCCGGTGCTTGAACTGCTGCATGACGACCCGCAGCGCATCGACCACGTTTATTGCCGAAAAGGTCTGCGCAGCCGGGAAGCCATGGAAATACAGGAACGCTGCCGCCATGCGGGGGTTCGCTATACGCTGGTGGAACAGCAGGCGCTTGATCGGATCTGTCGTGAAGAAGGTTCCGCCGACACGGCGCATCAGGGCGTCATCGCCCGCTTGTGCGCGGCCGACTTTCAACCGCTTGAAACCCTGCTGTCCGAGGCCATGCGCGCCCCGCTGCCGCTGCTGTTCGCGCTGGATCAGGTGCAGGACCCCGGCAATGTGGGCACGCTCTGCCGTACGCTCTACGCGCTGGGCGGCGCGGGCATGATCATGCCCCGGCACAACAGCGCCTATCTCGGCCCCGCGGCCCGGCGTTCGGCTGCCGGAGCGCTGGAACGCCTGCCCATGGCCCGCGTCACCAATCTGGCCCGGGCTCTTGACGAGGCCGAGGAGGCGGGCTTTGCCATTTACGGCGCGGGCCTGAAGCCTGACTCCACGGATGTGTTCAGCCGGCCTCCGGCGCTGCCGGCGGTCATTGTCCTCGGCAGCGAGGAAAAAGGGCTGCGCCCCGGCGTGGCCAAACGCTGTTCCCGGATGCTGCATATTCCCTTTGCCCGTCCCTTTGACTCGTTGAATGTGGCGCAGGCCGGCGGCATTCTCGCCGCCCTTGCCGCCCGCGCCTACAGACAGCAATAACGGGAAGCCCCCGCCCGGAAGCTCCGCGATCCGCCGCGCCGATGCGGCGGACATGCGACGGATTTCCGGGAAAAGGGGGAAGCCCGGCGGCGACTCCGCCGGGGAGAAGTCCCCACTTCTCCCCGGCGCGCGCCCGCCTTCCGCGGGAAGGGTCGCGGACGAGTCCGCCGCCCAAGGGTCCCTCTTCGCCGGACGACATGCCGTCCGGCCCTTTCTTTGCCGGGCCTTGTCCGCTGTCGGACAAGACCGCCATGAACGCGCCTTCGGGCGCGTTTCATCGTTCGGCCCTCCGCCGAGGGCAGCCGCAGCGGCGCGCGACGCGTCCGGCATACGGTTCCCCGGGGGCGGAACGGCTTCCCGATGCGGCCGGATGTTCACGGGCGCCCGTGAATATCCGGCGTTCTGTTCGCCCGGCCAGCTGCGCCGGGCGTTCCGCCGACGCCTTGCGGCGTCGTTTTCCCCCCTGTCCCGCCGTCGTTCCGGCGTATCGTCACGGTGCCGCATGAGCGGACGACGAACGCTCCGAATGTTCCCTCTCTCCCGATGCGCATGCCGTATGCGCGCGAGGGAACAACGACGAAGAGGACCGCGAGGTCAGTCTCGCGGGGGGCTCCTTACTGACGAAGATGCGTAAAGCATACGCACTTTTTACGCCTTGCAAAACCCCCCTATTTTTTTACATAAAGTCTAAAACAGACGTATCTGTTTGATAAAAAATGAAAAATCCGTGATTTCATCAAAAATC
>CAJMRA010000279.1 GCA_905215675.1 uncultured bacterium
CCTGCGCCTTGCCGGGTTATTGTTTGAGCCGGAGGTGCTGGAGGAGGGGCGCAGGTATCCGGCGGTGGTGGTGACGCATCCCGGCGGCGGGGTCAAGGAGCAGTGTTCGTCGTTGTATGCGTGGCATCTGGCGCGCGCGGGATTTGTGGCGCTGGCATATGACGCGTCGCATCAGGGGGAAAGCGAGGGGCTGCCGCGCTATCTGGAGGACCCGGCGTCGCGGGTGGAGGACATTCGCGCCGCCGTGGATTACCTGACGACGCTGCCGTATGTGGACGAGGGGCGCATAGGGGCCATGGGGGTCTGCGCGGGCGGCGGCTACACCATGAGCGCCATTCAGACGGACGCCCGTATCCGGGCGGCGGCGGGCATCAGCACGTGGGACGTGGGCGACAGCGCCCGCAACGGCTTTCCCGGCGTGAACATTGAAAATTTCTTTCAGAAACTGCTGCGGGAGGTTGCCGATGCCCGCACCGCCGAGGCGCGGGGCGAGGAACCGCGCTACTGGAACTATGTTCCCGCGTCCGCGGATGCCATTGATGCAAACACGTCCGTCATTCAGCGGGAAGCGTATGAATATTACCGGACGCCGCGCTGTCAGTATCCCACGTCGGTAAACAAGTATCTGGTGTCCAGCAACGACAAGCTTGCCGCCTTCGACGCCTTCGCGTATCTGGCGACGGTATCTCCCCGGCCGGTGCTGTTCATTGTCGGCAGCCGGGCGGATACGCTTTATTTTACCGAGGACGGCTACAAGCGCGCCCGCGAACCCAAGGAAATCTTCACCATCGAGGGCGCGTCCCATGTGGATTTGTACGACAAGCCGCCCTTTGTGGCGCAGGTCGTCGCCAGGCTGACGGACTTTTTCGGCAAGGCGCTTTGCTGAAGCGCGGATTCGGATAAAATTCCCCTTGCCAAGGAAGGGCCTATCGAATAAAGTCAGCCGTTCCTAACAAGCACACTCGGACAGCGGCCCGGGGTGTCCGCCGCGCGGCGGATTGCAGGGTCAGGGTTCGGGTGGAAGATGACAACCCTAGTGGAGGATTGAATCATGGCTTACGTCAGCATGAAGCAGATGCTGGAAACGGGTGTGCATTTCGGCCATCAGACGCGCCGCTGGAATCCGAAAATGCGTCCTTACATCTTCGGCGCGCGTAACGGCATCCATATCATCGACCTGCAGCAGACCGTGAAGCTGTTCCGCGTGGCCTACGACAAGGTTGTGGACACCGTGGCCAAGGGCGGCAAGGTGCTGTTCATCGGCACCAAGCGCCAGGCTCAGGAAGCCGTGGCCGCCGAAGCCACCAAGGCCGGACAGTTCTACGTGGCCAACCGCTGGATGGGCGGCACGCTGACCAACTTCGTGACCATCCAGAAGAGCATCGAACGCCTGAAGAAGCTGGAAGCGATGTTCGCCGACGGCACCATCAACCGCTACCAGAAGAAGGAAAAGCTGCTGCTCGAACGCGAAATGCAGAAGCTGGAACAGACCCTGGGCGGCATCAAGGGCATGGACCGTCTGCCCCAGCTGGCTTTCATCATCGACCCCCATCGCGAAGACATCGCGGTGAAGGAATGCCGCAAGCTCGGCATCCCGATCGTGGCCGTGACGGATACCAACTGCGATCCCGACGTGATTGATTACATCATCCCCGGCAACGACGACGCCATCCGCGCCATCAAGCTCTTTGTGACGGCGTTCTCCGAAGCCTGTCAGGAAGGCGCGGCCATGGGCAAGGACGGCCAGTCCGAAAACGCCGAAGAGGCCATGCAGAAGGCCGCCGAAGCCGAAGCCGCCGCCGAATAGGCGCGACTGTTTTTCAGAGGTCCGCCCGTCCCCCGGAGGAGGGCGGATATGGGCGGCGGTATGGAATATCCATGCCGCCGCCTTTGCACGTAACAAGGCGCGTCCCCGTGCAGCGGCCCCGCAAGGCCCGCGCCGGACGCGCAAGACCGGCCCCTGTGCCGGATATGGGAGTGATTTTCATGGGTATTACCGCGAGCATGGTAAAGGAACTGCGCGAAAAGACCGGCGCGGGCATGATGGACTGCAAGAAAGCCCTTGTGGAAGTGGCCGGCGACCTCGAAAAGGCCGTGGACTGGCTGCGTCAGAAGGGCATGGCCAAGGCCGCCAAGAAGGCCGGCCGCGCCACCAGCGAAGGCCTTGTGGCCGTGGCTCACGCCGCCGACGGCAAGAGCATGGCCATGGCCGCGCTGCTCTGCGAAACCGACTTTGTGGCCCGCGGCGAACAGTTCCAGAACCTCGCCGGACAGCTGGCCAAGAGCGTTCTTGACAATGCCCCCGCCGACGCCGCCGCGCTGGAAGGCCTCATGGGCGATACCGTCAAGGAACTCATTGCCTCCGTGGGCGAAAACATGCAGATCGGCAAGTTCGCCCGCCACACCCGCGACGACAAGAGCGTGATCGGTCACTACGTCCACGCCAACGGCAAGATCGGCGTCATGGTGGACGTGGAATGCGGCAAGCCTGAAACCGCCGCCAAGCCCGAAGTGCAGGAACTGGCCAAGAATATTGCCATGCAGGTGGCCGCCACCAACCCCATGGCCCTTGACGCCTCCGATCTGGATCAGGCCGCCGTGGAACGCGAACGCGAAGTCTATCGCCAGAAGGCCCGCGAAGAAGGCAAGCCCGAACAGATCATCGAAAAGATCGCCGAAGGCGCCGTCAAGAAGTTCCAGAAAGAAGTCTGCCTCATGGATCAGGCCTATATCCGCGACGACAAGAAGTCCGTCGCCGATATCGTCCGCGAAACCGGCAAGGCCGTGGGCGATACCCTCACCGTCAAGGGCTTTACCCGTATCCAGCTCGCCGACGACTAGTTTTTCGTAGTGTGTTATCGGGGGAGGGGAACCCCCACCCCCTTCTGGTTTTCGTTTTTCCGGGGGGAAGGAAACCCCTTTCGCTGGCGCGCAAAGGTGTTTCCTTCCCCCCGGGCCCCCCATCCTTCCCCAAACGCGCTTTATTCTGGAAGATGGCGCGTGACGGGAGCGCCGCGGCTTTCCCGGCGGCAGCCGTCCCCCGGCAGAACGAACCCGTAGAGGTTCGTTTTTTTGTTTTTTGACGGGGATTGTCTGCGTTTCCTCCGTCCCTCCGCAGCGCGGGAGGGCGGGAAAGCGCCTTTTCCCCCTAAAGCATTTCAAACTGAAATTGCTCTATGCTGACGCCGCAGCCCGCCGGAATTTGTTCCGCCGGGCTGTTTTTGTCGGCTCTCTTGCCTGAATTTGCGCGCTGTGTCATAGTGAGATACAGTGATTCTTTTTTTCCTTGCAACGCGGTGCATTTTTCTCCCTGCGATCTGTTATTTCACGGAGAAACGCGATGTTACCCTTTGGAGCAAAGCGTTCATGCAGTCGGGAGACGGGCATGGAAGGAAAGCGGCGGCGCTGCCGTATGTGTCTCATCCTTCTGAATAAAGCGC
>CAJMRA010000280.1 GCA_905215675.1 uncultured bacterium
AGGGAAACACCTCACGCGCTAGCTGAGGGGTTTCCCTTCCCCCAAACTATTAGCAGCCCCTATCGTCTATTCCACACTGGCGGGCGCGCGTTGCAGCAGGCGCTGCAACTCCGTCCGGGCTTCGTCGGCGTCAAGTCCCATGCGTTGCGCCAGCTGCGGCAGATTGTCCACGGCGTCGCAGGGGCGAATATAGAGCGGCTCGATATCCGCGCGATCATAGTCGCCGTGACGCGCCAGCAGCCGCAGGGCGTCTATGGAAGGCAGCCGCAGCTGATCGAGACAGAGCAGGCGCGCGTGTTCCGCGAGCCGCTCCGGCAGGCATGGATTGCGATCCAGACCGCTGCCGCAGACGGCGCCGGGAATGTCCGTTGCCGCAATATGTTCGCAGGCCTCATCGGGAGTGCACAGGCGCACGTCTCCGGCCGGCTGCGCGGGAATGCTCCAGCCATAGGAGACATAGGGCTGGAAGTGCACCAGATTACGCCGGGCGTGCGTGAGCACGGCTATGGGAGCGCCGTAGGGAAGACGGCGATCCATGGCGGCGGTGGTGGCCAGCGCCTGCAAATAATCGAGCCCGGCCAGTTGCAGGCCCGGAGCCGCGCGCCGCAGGGCCGCGGCCGTGGTCAGCACGAGGCGCACGCCGGTAAAGGAACCCGGCCCGCGCACGCAGGCGATGCGGCGCAGGTTCCGCAGGCGCAGACCGCAGGCGCGGGCCATGTCCGCCAGTACGGGCGCGAGTATCTCCGTGGCGCGATCGCTGCGGGCCCAGCGCTGGGCGCATACCAGTTCCTCGTCATGCGTGAGCACCAGTTGCAGCGCACCTTCCGCCGCATTGAGAATCAGCTCCCAGCCGGTTCCTTCGTCGGTGTCCATATCCATTGGTGTCATGCCTCCGCGCTCAGCTGCGCAGGATGCGCATAATATCGTTATAGGTGGCGAAAATCATGAGCATGGCAAGCAGGGCGACGCCGAAGCGCATGGCCCAGGTCTGGATGCCCAGAGGAACGGGGCGGCGGAAAATGATTTCCAGCAGAAAGAAAAGAATCTGTCCGCCGTCCAGCACGGGAACGGGCAGCAGGTTGAGCACGCCGAGGTTGATGCTTATGAGGGCCGCCAGACCGAGCAGTCCCACAAGTCCCTGTTCCGCCTGCTGGCCGACCATCTGGGCGATCATGATGGGGCCGCCCACCTGATCGGCGGGGATGACGCGCTGCGCCAGCTTGACGATACTTTTCCACGTCAGATCCAGAAGATTCCCCGTCTGGATCAGGCCTTCGCGCGCGGCTTCAAAAAAGCCGAGTTCCACGCGGCGCACATTGCCCGAAGCAACGATGCCCACAAGCCAGGCGTTTTCCTTTTCCCCGAAAATGGTCTTGCGGACGGACTGGCGGGGCGTCACGGTGACTTGCAGAACCTGGGCGTCCTTGGCGACCACGCCGGACAGATCGGTCACGCCGACCCCGTTGCCGGCGGCGGTGCGCGGACGGGAAATCATGAGCTGCAACGGCGCGCCGCCGCTGTTGTTGATGGCGTCGGCCATATCCTTCCATTCCTGCACCGGCGCGCCGTTGACGCGCAGGATGGTGTCGCCGGGCTGCAGACCGGCCACGGCGGCGGGGCTTCCGGCCTCGACCTTGCCCACATGCGGCAGCAGCAGGCCGAGTCCCCAGCCGTAGGCCATGATCCAGCACAGCAGCCAGGCCAGAATGATATTGAAGACCGGCCCGGCCGCCACCACCAGCAGGCGTTGCCAGGCCGGGCGAGAGGAAAAGCATTCCTCGTGGGTGAATCCGTCGGGGAGTTCCCCTGTTCCGTCATCGTTGCCGTTTTCGCCCACCAGCGCCACGTAACCGCCCAGCGGCACCAGCGACAGGGCATATTCCGTCTTGCCGCGCTTCCAGGTCAGCAGCTTGGGACCGAAGCCCAGCGAAAAGGTGGAAACGCCCATGCCCAGGGAGCGGGCCACAAGAAAATGTCCCAGTTCATGGAAGAAGATCAGGCCGCCCAGAACGATGACGGCGGCAATAATGGTTGTCAGCACTCGTCTACTCCGGCGCGCGCAAGCCTGCGTGCCAGCGCGCGGCTTTGTTGATCAAGATGGATGATGCGCTCCATGGCCTCGCAGGCATGGGCGGCCGTGGTTTCCGGGCTTGCCGACGGATCGGGAAGGCTCCACGGCTGGCGGGAGGCGATTCCGTGTTCATGGATATCCATGACTTCGGCGATGATGTCGGCGATATCCGTAAAACCGCACTGCCCGTTAAGAAAGAGATCCACGGCGGCTTCATTGGCGGCGTTCATGACCACGCACGCGCCGCCGCGCCGTTCCAGAGCCCGCCATGCCAGAGAAACGGCGGGGAAAGCCTCCGGGTCCGGTTCCAGAAATTCCAGAGGACCGCAGGCAAAGAGATCGAGCCCCGGCGCGTTTACAGATAAGCATTCCGGCCAGAGGAAGCAATGCCCGATGGGCAGGCGCATGTCCGCGGGCCCCATTTGCGCCAGCAGGCCGCCGTCCCGGAAGCGGACCAGCGAATGGATCACGGACTGCGGATGCACCGCCACGCGCAGCGCTCCGGCGGGGATGCCGTACAGATGATAGGCTTCGACGACTTCCAGCGCCTTGTTCATCATCGTTGCGGAATCAATGGTGATTTTTGCGCCCATGCTCCAATTGGGATGCTTCAGCGCCTGTTCCCGGGTCACGTGCAGCAGATCCTCGCGGCGGCGTCCCCGAAAGGGGCCGCCCGAAGCCGTCAGGATGAGTTCCCGCGCGTCCTGTCCGCGTCCGGCCAGACACTGGAAAAGGGCGTTGTGTTCCGAATCCACCGGCAGGATGACGGCCCCCCGCGCCGTGCAGACGCGGCGCAGCAGATCGCCCGCCAGAACCAGCGATTCCTTGTTGGCCAGGGCAATGACCTTGCCCGCCAGCGCGGCCGCCAGCGTACCGGCCAGACCCGCGGCCCCCACTTGTGCGGACAGCACCATGCGGACTTCCGGCAGGGCCGCCATACGGGCATAGCCGTCCGCGCCGGTCAGGATTTCCGGCGCGTAGCCGTCAAGGCGGGCGTCGCGCAGCCGCGCGCGCAGGGCCTCGGCGGCTTCCTCGTCCAGCACGCCCAGAAAGGGGGGACGAAATTCCGCCGCCTGCGCGGCCAGCGTGGAGACGTTGCGCGCGCAGGCAAGCCCCAGCACGCGAAAACGGGAGGCGTGCGCGCGGATGACCTTGAGCGCGTTGCCGCCGATGGAGCCGGTGGAACCCAGAAGGACGATGGAGCGCCGCCCCTGCAAGGCTTCGGGCGCGGGCGGTTCGGAGATATAATTGATGGTCGGGCCTCCCCGACCGGGCCAGAGTGCCGTCATGAGCGAACTCCTTTGTCCCCTCTGAAAAAGCGCGTTGGGGGAAGGATGGGGGGCCTGGGGGGAAGGAA
>CAJMRA010000281.1 GCA_905215675.1 uncultured bacterium
CAATTTCAGTTTGAAACGCTGCGCGTTTCAAACCATACGGCCTGTCGTTTCGCGTAAAACCGCCGGTTTTCCTCCCGCCTCGCGTTTTCACCTTTTTCAAAGGTGAAACGCTCTAACGCCTTTTCCTCCCGCCTCGCGCCGGGCGGCGCGGCGTCGCCGTCTCGCTTTTTTCCTCTGAAAAAGATACCATGCCCTATCCCGGGGCGGGCGCGCCTCTCCCCCGCCCCAACCTCAGACGCAGCAACAGAACAAAGGACACCTCATGGCGACGACGCCGGAAGTCGGCCAGACCGTTGTGGTACGCGGCCGCCCCTACATCGTGGAAGAATGCGTCCTGCAAGCCCTGCCGGACGCCCCGCAGGCCGGACAGCATCTCGTCAGCCTGTCCTGCCTTGACGAAGACGCTCTCGACGAACGCCTGAAGCTCATCTGGGAACTGGAGCCCGGCGCGGAAACGCGGGAGGCCTCGTCCCTGCCCGCCATGCGGCACTGCGACGATCCGCGCGATCTGGACGCCTTTCTGCATGCCGTGCGCTGGGGCGTTGTCTCGCAGATGGATCAGGCCACCATGCAGGCCCCGTTCCGCAGCGGCGTCGAGCCGGAGGAATACCAGCTTGAGCCGGTGGCCCGCGCCCTGACCATGCCGCGCGTCAATCTGCTGCTGGCCGACGACGTGGGTCTGGGCAAGACCATCGAAGCCGGGCTGACCATGCAGGAACTCATGCTGCGCAATCGCGTCTCGTCGGTGCTGATTGTCTGCCCGGCGTCACTGCAATTCCAGTGGCGGGACGAAATGCGCGACAAGTTCGGCCTCGAATTCCGCATCATCAACAGCGAGGCCGTCTCCCGCCTGCGGCGGCAGCGCGGCATCCACGTCAACCCGTGGACGCACTTTCCCCGGCTGATAACCTCCATAGACTATCTCAAGCAGGATCGCGTCTTTCAGCGCTTCTGCGAAACGCTCCCGCCGGACGGCGAAAGCAGCTGGCCGCGCCGCTATGATCTGCTGATTGTGGACGAGGCGCACAATATCGCGCCCGCGGGCTCGCTGCATTATGCCAAGCCCTCCCTGCGGACGCGCATCATCCGCCACATGGCGCGGCACTTCGAGCATCGTATCTTCCTGACGGCCACGCCTCACAACGGCTACCGGGAAAGTTTCTCCGCCCTGCTGGAAATTCTCGACAATCAGCGCTTCATCCGCGGCGTCCAGCCCACGCCCGAAGCCCTCGGGCAGGTCATGATCCGGCGCATGAAAAGCGATATCCGCAATTTCGACGGCACCCCCCGCTTCCCCCGCCGGGAAATTCACCCGCTGGAAGTGGACTACAGCCCCGAAGAACGCGAAGGCCATATCCTGCTGCAACGCTATGCCCGCCTCTGCGCCGACCGCGCCCGCGGCGGCGCGTCCCTCACGGCCCTGCAATTTGTTCTCAAGCTGCTGAAAAAACGCCTCTTCTCCTCTCCCCGCGCCTTTGCGAAAACCCTTGCCCGCCACATGGAAAGCCGCGCCCGGCAAACCCGGCTCCACCCCGCCGGACAACAGCTCCTGCTGCCCGATCTGGAAGACCTGACGGATACCGAGGCGGAAGAAGCCGTTGACGACGCCCTTACCCGCTCCGGCGCGTACCTCGCGCCCCCCGACGCGGAAGAGGACAAGGCCCTGCGCGCCCTCCGCCACTGGGCCGAAGACGCCGCCTGCCGGAAGGACGCCAAGGCCGCCCGCCTGCTCGACTGGCTGAACAAAACCCTCCGCCCCGACGGCGTCTGGACGGAAACCCGCGTCGTCATCTTTACCGAATATCTGGATACGCAACGCTATCTTGCCGAGCGCCTGACGCGGGCCGGACTGGGCGGCGATCGTCTGCTCTGTCTGAACGGCCTCGTGACCCCGCAGGAACGCGAAGCCGCCAAGGCCGCCTTTCAGGCCGCGCCCTCCGCTTCGCCCGTCCGTATCCTGCTGGGAACAGACGCCGCCTCCGAAGGTATCAACCTGCAAAACCACTGTTCCCGGCTGCTGCATTACGAAATTCCGTGGAACCCCAGCCGACTGGAACAGCGCAACGGCCGCGTCGACCGGCACGGACAGCGCGCCCCGGTCGTGGACATCTTCCATTTCGTGGCCGCCGGTTTCGATACTCCGGCGGCCCACGGCGACGTGCTGCGCGCCGATCTCGAATTTCTCTACCGCGTGGCGCGCAAGGTGGAAAATATCCGGCAGGACCTCGGCAAGGTGGGGCCCGTCATCGCCGCGCAGGTCGAAAAAGCCATGCTCTCTTCCGACAGCGACGCCCCCCGCCCCCTGGACATCGCCCACGCCGAAGCCGATGCCCGGGCCGCCCGCCGCTGTCTGCAACTGGACAGGGACCTGCGCCGCATTCTGGAAGACGTGCATGCCAAAATGGAAACAACACGCCGCAAGCTGCTGCTGACGCCCGCTCACGTGCGCCATACCGTGGACGTCGCCCTGCGTCTGGCCCGGCAGCCTCCGCTGGAACCCGTACAGGTCGAAGGCATCCCCGACGGCCACGCCTTCCGGCTCCCCCCGTTCAGCGGCGCGTGGACGCGCTGTCTTGAGGGCAACGCCCACCCCTACACCGGCCGGCCGCGCCCCATCGTATTCAGCGGCGACGAAGCCGCCGACAGGGATGACGTGGTGCTGGCCCATCTCAATCACCGGCTGGTGCGCATGTGCCTTCGCCTGCTG
Organism: uncultured bacterium; assembly: GCA_905215675.1. Taxonomy (GTDB): domain Bacteria; phylum Desulfobacterota; class Desulfovibrionia; order Desulfovibrionales; family Desulfovibrionaceae; genus Desulfovibrio. The sequence continues at coordinate 2,708 of CAJMRA010000281.1, forward strand.
CGGGCCCAGCTCTGGGCCTCGGCTCAGGATTGCCGCCTGCACCGCGCGGCATGCCATATCGTGCCCTCCTCCTGTCTGGCAGACCCCGTGGCCGTGGCGCTGGGCCGCGTCATCGTGGTGGGCGGCGCCAATCAACGCATCTTCGAGGAAATACTCATGGCCGGAGGACGCGTCCGCAATAACCGCTTCGCCCGCATGGGCGTTCAGGAACTGGAAATCCTCTGGGATAACGTCATGCGGCAGCCCCCCATGCCGCGCCGCATCGAACTGGAAGAACGCCTGCGCGACCACCTCTGGCCGCGCGTCGCCGCGCCCCTCTATCAGGCCCTGCAAGCCCGCTGCGACGAGCGTCTGAAAACCCTGGAAAACCGCATGGCCCGCCGGGCACAGGAAGAAGTCAACCGCTTCGAAGCCGTCATGGACGAACTCGCCGCCACCATCCGCGCCCGGCTCGACGCCATGCACCGCCCCCAGCAACTCTCCCTCTTCGATGACGAAGAACGAGAAGCCTTTCAGGCCGACATCTCCGTCCTGCAAGACCGCCTGCGCCGCATCCCCAAAGAAAAAGACGAAGAATGCCGCCACCTCCGGGCCCGCTACCAAAACCCCCGGCAAACCCTCTTCCCGCTGGCCGTCCTCTGGTTCGTCCCCGCCTCCCTCGCTCGGCCCGGCAT
>CAJMRA010000282.1 GCA_905215675.1 uncultured bacterium
CGCCGAGATCGATACCGGCCGGGCCGACATGCGCCCGATAGGGATACATCTCGACGCCCGCGCGCACGGCTTCGTAAAAAAGGGCGGCGTACGCGGGATCAATGGCGTCGGCGGGCGCAAAACAGCGCCCGTCCGGGCGCTGAACGAGGTAAAACATGGCGGCGCGTTCGCCTGCGGCCACAATGTCCATGAGTTCGCGCAGGTGCTTCTGACCGCGTTCGCTGGCGGCGTCGGGAAACATGGCCATATTGTCTTCCACCATGGTGACGTTCTTGCATTCCACCCAGAGGGGCGGCAGGGACGGTCCCGTCAGGCAGGCGTCGAGACGGCTGCGCCCCCTGCGGACTTCCCGGCGGCATTCCGTATAGCCCCGGGCAAAGTGCAGGCGGCCCGTCTGAAAGGCCGCCTCCAGCATGCGGTTGGGCACGGCGGTATTGACGCCCACCCAGAAGCCGTACATGCCGGGGAAAGGGGCGTCCTCCGGCGGCGCGACGGTCGGCGGCACGGCGCGCGCCTCCAGCCAGACGGCTTCCTGCGTGTAGGGGAGCTTGCGCGCGGGATTGGCGGCGGGCGAGGCCAGCAGGGGCGCGCCCGGGCGCGTCAATCCCAGCATGCTGCCGGAATTGTTGCTGTGTACCCAGACGGAAAGCCCGTCCTTTTCCATGAGAACGCTGAAACGTTTATGCCGCCGGCAAAAGCGGCCGATGATGCAGGAGGCGGGGAGCGGAAGAAGCGGCGCGGCGCAGGGGGAGCTGTCGGGCATGGCGAAACGGGGTTGAGTGGCGGGTACATTTACAGTCCACGGTCAACCTGCTACATGTTTTGCAGATTCAATGCAAGGCGCGCCGCGCCGCGCCGTCACCAGCAAGGAGCCCTTTCCATGCAGATTTCCGAACGCCTGCGCAGCATCAAGCCGTCGTTGACGCTCAGCGTCAACAGCCGGGCATTGGAGCTGAAGTCGCAGGGAGTCGCCGTTACCAGTCTTGCCGTGGGCGAACCGGATTTCCCCACCCCGAAGCATATTTGCGACGCCGCCAAGGCGGCCATCGACGAAAATTTCTGCCGCTACACGGCCGTTCCCGGGATTCCCGAGCTGCGCGCCGCGGCGGGCGCGTATTTTGAGCGCATGTACGGCGTGCCTGTTCCCGCCGAATCCATCGTCATCGGCGCGGGGGGCAAGCATTGCCTGTACAATTTCATGCAGGCCACCATCAATCCGGGCGACGAGGTTCTCATTCCCGCGCCCTACTGGCTGAGCTATCCCGATATGGTCATGCTCGCCGGAGGCGTGCCGGTGTCTGTGCCCGCCTCGACGGAGCAGCACTTCAAGGTGACGCCCGACATGCTGGAGGCGCATGCCGGACCGGCAACCCGCCTGCTGATTCTCAATTCGCCCAGCAATCCCACCGGGGCCGTCTACACCCGCGACGAATTCAACGCCATCATGGACTGGGCCGTGAAACGCGGCATCTTTGTGCTGTCCGATGAAATTTACGATCAGCTGGTGTTCTCGCCCGCCGTCATGACGAGCGCCATTTCCTGGTTCGCCCGCTATCCCGAACAGGTGGCCGTGCTGAACGGCCTGTCCAAGAGTTTCGCCATGACGGGCTGGCGCGTGGGCTTTCTGGCGGCGCATCCCGAGCTGATCAAGAAAATTTCCTCCATGCAGGGACACAGTACCTCCAATATCTGTTCCATCGCGCAGAAGGCGGCGCTGGCGGCCCTGACCGGTCCCATGGACTGCCTGGACGAGATGCGGGCGGCGTTCCGGCGTCGGCGCGACATGGCCATGGACATCATCGCCACATGGCCGTGGGCCGTCTGCCCGCGCCCGGACGGGGCCTTCTATCTGTTTGTCGACGTTCACAAGTGCTACGGCGGTTCCGTCCGTAATTCCACGGAACTGTGCACGCGCCTGCTGGACGAGGCCCATGTGGCGCTGGTACCGGGCGCGGCTTTCGGCGACGATCGCTGCATCCGTTTTTCCTATGCCGTGGCCGACGACGTGCTGCGCGACGCGCTGGAGCGCGTGGGCGCCGTACTGAAGAATCTGGCGGCGGAAGTCCGCTGATGCATGAAGCGCGGAGCGGCGGGCGTCCGTCGTTCCGCGTCCGCCCTCCCGACGCCGCATGCCGGGAGAAACAGGGAGTCGTCTTGTTGCAGAGAGCGCTAGCGGGAATCGGTCTTGTTCTGGGGATGCTTGCCTGCCCCCCGGCACTCTGCGCGGCGGTCCCGGCATCGTCCGGGGAGGCCGCCTCTCCCGCGGCGACCCCGGAACAGGAGAGCGTGGACGGCGCGCACGCGGGCGTTCCCGTTCCCGGGCTGGACAATGTGCTGGGCGAACCCCGCGTCACGCGGCGCGTGACCAGAATTCACGGCGGCGAAACAACCATACGGCCGCCGACCATTTCCGTGCCCACGGTGCGGATGCCGCAGGTCGAGACGCCCCGGGTCGCGTCGCCGACGCCGCCGCGGGTCGTCCAGCCGGAACCCGGGCCGACCGGCAAGGCCGCCGCGGTCGCCGTACAGGAATGGCGACAGCTGGAGCCGGGGCTGGAATACCGCGAATTTCCCTTTATTGCGAGCCGGTATGAGATGCCCTCGGGAGAGGAGCATCCGCCGCGGGCCACGCTGCGCGTCGTGCGCATTGATCCGGCCCGTTTCGAATTCGTGCTCTGCGCGGCTTCCGACGGCGGCGTGCCGCTGCCGCTGGGCCGCTGGGCCGATCACGCGCAGCTGGTGGCGGCCATCAACGCAAGCATGTATCTGCCGGACGGGCGTACCAGTACGGGCTATCTGCGCGACGGGGGGCATGTGAACAACGCCCGGCACGGCGGCCGCCTCGGGGCCTATTTTCTGGCGGGACCGGACGGACTTGCCAGAGCTGCCGGAGCGCCGCGGGCGGCGGTGGAGGACGGCACGCGCGTCAATATGGATGTCCTTGAGGGCCACTACCGTCTGGTTGCGCAGAATTTTCGCATGATCAGCGCGGATCGTCGTATCGTATGGGCTGCGGACAGTCGGCCCGTGGCCATTGCCGCGGTGGCGCAGACCGGCGACGGGCATATTCTGTTTCTGCATTGCCGTCAGCCTGTGGAACCCTATGTGCTGGCGCAGCGTCTGCTGAATCTGCCGCTGGATGTGCGCACCGTCATGTATGTGGAGGGCGGCGCGCAGGCCGGGCTGCTGCTGCGTTCGGGGGGGCTGCTCATGGAACTTTACGGCCGGAGCGCGGCCGCCATCCTGCTGGGCGAACCGCCCGCGCCGTCCCTGCCCAATGTGCTGGGCATCCGCCGTCGCCAGAGCGCGGCGGACTAGGGCCTGTTAACACTAGAGCAATTTCAGTTTGAAACGCTGCGCGTTTCAAACCA
>CAJMRA010000283.1 GCA_905215675.1 uncultured bacterium
ACAATCTGCCGGAACCCCCTCTCGCGTTAGCAGAGGGGGTTCCCCCTCCCCCGGGTTCCCGTTACGAGAGTATACGCGGCAGACTTTCGGACAGCGTGTCGGGAAGGGCGCGGATCAGTTCGCCCGCCTGCGTATCGGGCTGGGGGCGGCAGCGGCGGGCAAGCAGACGGGCTGCGCGGGCGGCCGCAAGGGCGGCCCTGCCCGGGGGCAGGCCGTACATGGCAAAGGCCGTGACCAGCCCGGCAACGATATCGCCGGTGCCGCCGATACATTCCATGGCGGGTTCCGAAGGTTCATCGACGGTGGCGATGACGACGCCGTTTTCCACAATGTAGTCGGCCTGTCCCTTGACGAGCAGATAGCGGGGCGACCGGCCGTTGGCGCGGATGCGTTCCAGCAGCGGGGGAACGTCGTGATCGTTCTGGAGGAGGAAGCCGCGCGTATAGAAGGGATGCGGGGCTTTTTCATCAGCCAGAAAAGCCAGTTCGCCGACATCGGGAGTGAAAAGGTCGTATTCCGCGGCGTAGCCGCTCATCTTGGCCACGTACATGAATCCGGCGTCGGCCAGCAGCAGCGGGCGCGGGGAAAGGGCCTGAACGGCCATGAGCACGCGGTTGTGCCAGTCCACGTCGGGAAAGAGATAATGGAACATCATGCCCTGCGGATGCCATTCGGCAAGGCGTTCCGTCAGCATGGCGTAAAGGGCGCGACTGCCGTCGCCCGAACCGATGTCTCCCGTCAGCGCCAGTTCCGGCGGCGACAGTCGCAGGACGGCGCAGGCGGCGACGCAGGAGGCGACAAGGGCGGCCGTGCCGCGTTCGACGGGAACGGAGCGCCCGTCCCGCAGGACGAGCCGGTCATTGCTGACGACGGCGGAAGGACCGGGGGCGGGCTGCGGCGCGCAGGGGGTGAAGTCGGGATCCGGCAGACTGCCGACTATGATCCACATGTTTGCCTCCTGGCTTCCTCAAAGGCTTTTTGCAGGCTGTAGCAGCAGAGGGTCTGTCCCAGGGAGTTGGGTTCCGGGGCTTCGTCCAGCGTCAGACCGCACAGCTTGTGCGCCAGCCAGGGAACATCGGGACAGCCGCCGCCGGAAATGTTGACGATGCGGCGATCCCGCAGATCAATGGTTATTTTCATATTGGCGGCGCGCACCATGAGCCAGTGATCCCGGCGGCGGGTCTGGAAGAGATCGACGGGTTCCAGCAGCACGTCGTGGGCGGCGACGACCTGTTCGGGTTCCAGTCCTGCGGCGCGCAGGCATTCCAGCGCGGCGGCCTGCCGCAGGAGGGGAAAGAGCACGACCATGTCGCAGCCCGTGCGCAGCTGCGGCGGCGGTCCCTTGACCTCCACGTCGAAGCCGTGGGCGCGCAGCGTTTTTTCCGCGCGGATGACGTCGCCCGTATGGGCAAAGACAAGAAAGCCCCTGTCGGAAACCGTCGCGGCGTCCTGTTGCCCGGTTGCGAGCGTGCGGCGCAGGCGGGAAAGAAGGGTCTTGAACATGGGAATTCCGGGCGGGGAGGCAGGCTCCCCCCGGCAGACGTTTATTTATGGATATTGAGGCGGCAGAGACCGCCGTCCATGTCCTGCGGTTCCACGGCGAAGCCGCGCGTGCGCGCGGCGCGGCTGACGTTTTCGCGGCTGGCTTCGTTATCCACTATGACGACAAAAGCGCCGTCGGGATCGGCCTTGGCGGCCTGAAGGAACAGCAGCACGGGTTGAGGGCAGGAAAGGCCGCTGGCATCAATGGTCCGGGGAGTGGACATCAGGCACCTCGCTTGCAGTTGAAAATACCGATGATCAGGCAGATGACAAGGCCGCCGATGGCCGCAGCCGCGCCGTTGGGGCCGATGCCAGCGCCGCTGGAAGCCATGCCGAAATTGTGGGCGAAGGCGGCGCCGATCAGCAGACCGGCCACAAAGACGGCGGCGTCGTTGTCGCCTTCGCCGGCCATGAAGAGCTGACGGCCGGGGCAGCCGCCGGCGAGCGCGAAGGCCAGACCGGCCGTGACCATGCCGAGGAAGTTCCAGAGGCTTTCGGTATGGGCAATGGGCTGTCCGGTAAAGCCGGGCTTGAAGCCGCCGAAAACGACGTTGAGGGCCAGCGCCATGCCGAGCATGGCCAGCAGGCCCAGGGCCAGGTGCCATTGACGGAACAGGAGTACGTCGCGGATGGCGCCCATGGTGCAAAAGCGGCTGCGCTGGGCAATGAAACCGACGACAAGACCGGCGGCCAGCGAAATGAGCAGGGGCGCATGGGCCGAGCCGGGGCCGCTGACGGAAGTGAAGACGCTGCCGTTATTGGGCTGTCCGGGAATGGGCTGGTGGGTGAGCGCCAGCGCCAGCAGGCCGAGCAGGACAAGAGGCAGGGCCAGTCCCACGATGGGGCTTTGCTTCTGGCTGCGGCCGAGGGAGAAGCCCTGACGGAAGAAGACGACGCCGATGCCGACGCCGCAGATCAGCCCGGCAAGACCGAAGAGGGCGTTACCGTCGCCGCCCGCAAGGCGCATGATGACGCGCCAGGGGCAGCCGAGGAAGACCAGCGCGCCGATGGCCGCGATCATGCCCAGCAGAAAGCGGACAAAGGGAGCGGAGCCGCCGCGGGCGCGGAATTCACCCGAGAGCAGGGCTGCCGCAAAGGCTCCCAGACCCATACCGATGATTTCGGGGCGGAGATACTGGACGATGGCGGCCCGATGCAGGCCGAGAGCCCCCGCGATATCGCGGTTGAAGCAGGCCACACAGATGCCCATGTTGCCGGGATTACCCTGAAATTGCAGAAAAACGGCCAGTGCGCCGAGCGCAAGGCCCACAAGGATGATGCCACCGGTTGTGGCAAAGAGATTGGCGCCGGTTTTCATACGTCCTCCAGCAGGGGGGTGCAGCGGCGAAAGTGCCGCGCTGCGCACGGAGGGGACGCGGCGGCGGGCGCTGTGCCTGTCGGGGGATCGCGGTCGGCGTCGTCAGAAGAAAGAGACGAAGGAATCCGAAAGGCGACTCAGGAAGAACCATGCCGGGCGCGTCTGCCGTGCGAGCTCCATTCCATGAAGCGGCGAAAATCGTCAGGTATGGCGGAAGCGCATGGCTTTTCTCCTGAGTGCGGGGTGACACGGGAAGTCCCGGCGTTGCTGCCGTCGGAAAATGTTCGGAACGGCGTCCGGGAGAAAGGGGAAAGCGCATGTTCGGGGCGCTCCGGGGGAAGCGCGCGTCCGAGAGACCATGCGTGAAAAGCAGTGTAGTCCATTTCCACAGGGAAAGGAAGCTGCGGCACGGGATCGTTTTAGAGCAAGTTTAGTTTGAAACGCTGTGCGTTTCAAACCATACGGCCTGTCGTTTCGCGGAAAA
>CAJMRA010000284.1 GCA_905215675.1 uncultured bacterium
ACGACAGGCCGTATGGTTTGAAACGCGCAGCGTTTCAAACTGAAATTGCTCTAGAGCGTTTCACCTTTGAAAAAGGTGAAACGCGAGGCGGCAGCACAGCGCTGCCCGGCCAAAAGTGAGCGGAAAAACTGCGCTTTTTCCCTGAAACGACAGGTTGCATGGGCCGGTGAAAGGGGCTTGCCCATGCTCTTGCGCCCCGGTGCAAAAGCGCGTCGGGAAGGGATGGGGGGTCGGGGGAAGAAGTGCGGAACGCCTTTTCGCAGGAAAGGCCGGGCCCTCCCGCGTCGGCTGAGGGGGGGCCCTTCCCCCAAAAAGCTGCGAAGAGTGTCGGCGGCCCTAGCTGCTGTGAGTGTCGCGTTCGGCGCGGCAGGTCGGGCAGATGCCATACAGGTTGTGCACATGCCCGCTCAGTACGAAACCGTGCGCCGAGGCAATTTCCTTTTGCAGCTTTTCAATTCGCTCGTCGCAGATTTCCACGATTTTGCCGCAGCTGAGGCAGACCATATGATCATGATGGCTGTCGGGGTGGGCGACTTCATAGCGGGCAATGCCGTCGCTGAAGTGAGTTTCGGTCGCGAGTCCGGCATCGCACAGAAGCTTGAGCGTGCGATAAACGGTCGTCTGCCCGATGCTGGGGTCCTTTTTCTGGATATGCAGATAGAATTCTTCAAGCGAATGATGGCCGGGAAAGTCGAAAAAGGCTTCGGCGATGGCCTTGCGCTGGGCCGTTGTATTCAGTCCCTTGCGTCCCATGAATTCAAGGAAGGCGCGAACGGAAGGCGTCGAGGCGGTATCGGCATCTTTTTTCATGGCGTTCCCCAGAAAATACGGCAGGACGTTCGCGTTGCTTGCGATGACGCCGCGAAGTATGGTGAAAATAGCATGATGCCCGTCGCCTGCCAAGTGAGAAGGGGAGATTGACAGCGCTCCAGCCCCTTTCTATAGGGTACTGCAAGGCGCGGGGGACCTGTTGGTTTGTTGTTATTCCGTGCCGGAATAGCCTATTTTTCTCATATGCGGCGATGGTTGTCGACAGGAACGGCCCTCGCTTCCCAGGAGGTTCTCACATGGCTGCGGCCCCTTCCTTTCTTCATGTTTTTTCGCATCTCTTTCTGCTGTATATTTCATGGGGATCAAGCTATGTCGCCATCAAGTGGTGTCTCGCGACGCTCGGTCCCTTCCTGCTGGCGGGGTGTCGCATGATGCTGGCCGGGGGATTGCTGTCGCTGATTCTGCTGGCGGCGGGGCGCTGGAAGCGTCCTTCCCGCGGCGACTGCCTGCATGCCGTGTGGCTGGGTGTCTTCATGGTGCTCATGGGCTGCGGATTTCTTGCCAAGGGGCAGCAACGCGGCGTTTCCGCATGCGCCGCGGCCCTGATTACCGGTTCCACGCCGGTTTCCATGCTGCTGGCCGGATGGCTGTTTGCGGGAGAGCGGCGTCCCCGTCCGATGCAGTGGCTCGGGCTCGTGGGCAGTTCCGTCGGCCTTGTGATGCTGGAAATGGGGCAGGAGGCCGCGCGACTGGAATCGGGACTCATCAGCGCGCCGGGGGAAGGTGGTCTGCCCCTTGTAGGCATGTGCTGGGTTCTGTTCGCCACCTGGGGCTGGGTTGCCGGTTCCCTGCTGTCCCGGCGTTTTCCGCATGCCTCGCTGCTGTCCGGCCTGCAATCCTGCGCGCTGCTGCTGCTTGCGGGAGGAGCGGAATGCATTCTGCTTGGTCTGCTCTGGGGGGAAGCGTCGCTGACGCACTGGGAGCTTTTGAATGTTCGCTCCTCCATCGCCTTTCTCTGGATGAGCATCGGCGGCGGCATCATCGCCTATTATTGCTATTTCTGGCTGCTGGAACGTGTTTCCATCGCCATCGCCGTTTCCTATGAGTATGTCGTGCCGGTCGTGGGCGTGCTGCTGGGCTGGCAGCTGGCGGGCGAACCGGTCAACGCCATGATGGCGGGCGCGTGCGCGCTGATTGTTCTCTCCGTCTTTTTCATCATGTGGCACAAGCATGTGAAGGCCTGAGAAGGGCCTTTCCCCCTGCCCGGAGCGCAGACAGGGGGCAGGAATGCGAAAAGTCCGCATGCCCCTTGGGCATGCGGACTTTCTTGTTCTTTTTCGGAGGGTTGATTGGTGGAGGCGGGGGGAGTTGAACCCCCGTCCGAGAACATTCCACGCGAAGCTTCTACAGGCTTAGGACGGACTTGCATCTTGTCGCGCCGGTAACCTCCGCCCGGGCGCAGCGCGACCAGTCCGCCGGAAACAATCCTCGCGGGATTCCCGGCGAACGCCGAATCCCGCCAGCCTGATGACATGTCGCCGGAAAAGCGTATCAGGCATCAGCCCTCCCGACGTGACCGTCTATGCGGTCAGGTGCTTTGCCGCACTAGGCAGCGCAAGCGTATTCGTAATCGTTGTTGGCAATTACTTTGTTGCCGCTTTTTACGAGGCCAGCGGCGCCTCGGCCTGCCGCATCGGCTTCCACATCCCCGTCGAAACCAGTGCGCCCCCCCAAACCGGTCCGCAGTGCGGCCGGTGGCGATTGCCTGTTTAATAACCATATCCCGGAGCGTTGGCAAGGGGGAATATTTCGGGAAAAAATCTAAAACTTATGCGCGCGGTGTCGATAGAAAAAGTGAGTTTGCGGCGCAAGTCCGCAGGGTACAAACATTCAGGGAGGAATGTATGCAGAAGAGTCCTTGTTCTGTCCTGGGCATTGGTCCCGCTGTTCTGCTGATGCTGCGCTATAAAGCGGTGCGTACCTCTGCCGCCCATCTCGGAACCATGATGCGCGTCGCGCCGGAGACGCTTCCCCGTCGCCTGCATCATGGCGATTATGCCGTGCTGCTTCCGGCCGCGATGATGGAAACGTTCGTATTGCTGCATCCCTACGAGGAGACGCTCGGTAGCGTGGCGGATGTTTTTCTGCGGTTGAAGGCCGCCATCGAGCAGCGGGCGCTGGCATCCTGCTCCGCGCCGCAGCAACGGCTTATCGAGGCGGAATACCGGCGGATTGCGTCGGAGATACGCCGCAAAGCCCACATGATTCTGCCTGTGGAAGTGCGACGGGCCGCAAAATCGGAACTGCGTTTCTGAAGTCGGTCGTGACGTCCTGAATTTGGTGTTTGAAAGGGGCCCGCAAGGGCCCCTTTTTTGCGGGCCTCCTGCCGCGCGTAACCTGCGTTGATGTCAGTGGCCCGACCGAGGGAAAGGCGTCTCCAATCAGTGTTGCCACGAGAGCCTTTTCCGTTTGAAGCGCGTTGCGTTTCACTTCATACGGCCTGTCGTTTCACGGAAGAAGCGCGGTCTTTCCGCTCACTTTTGGCCGGGCGGCGCTG
>CAJMRA010000285.1 GCA_905215675.1 uncultured bacterium
CCCATTCATAGCAAAAAGCTAAAAGATCTTTTGCTATATTTAAGTCTTGCATGGGACAAGTACCCTTCAGCGGACGCCGCGCAACCCTGCCGATATTGACGCCGCCGCGGGCGCTTACTACAACTTGAGGGACAAGCCTCTCCTGCGACCGGCTCGTGCGGCAGGGGGAACGCCATGCCCGCCGCCGCACACTGCGGTATCAAGAGGAAAGCCCGTTATGCAAGACGTACAACATCTGCTGCTGGAGATGGCCCGCTGCCGCACGCTGGAAGAAATCTTCGATCTGGTGGCGTCCACGCTGGGCTGTCTGCCGGACGTGGCCCTGTGCCGCATCTGGCTTCAGGAACAGGCGGACCCGGCGCTCTGCTCGAACTGCCGCCAGTTCTACGACTGCCGCGATCACCGGCACTGCCTGCGGCTGGTGGTCAGCGCGGGACGCTCCCTTGTTTCCGACGCCGACTGGACGCAACTGGACGGAACCCATCGCCGCTTTGCCCTCGGCTGCGGCAAGGTCGGCCTGATCGCCGCTTCCGGCGAAGCCTTTCACGTCAGCGACGTTTCTCCCGACATGCCCTGGGTCACGGACCCGGACTGGATCGCGCGGGAACAGATCCGGGACTTTCTGGGACAGCCTCTCCTCTATCGCGGGCAGGTGCTGGGCGTGCTGGCCCTGTTCTGCCGCGCGCCGCAAAGTCCGCAGGCACTGAATCAGCTGCGGCTTGTGGCCGATTATCTGGCCGTTTCGCTGGCCAACGCCCAAAGCTTTGCCGAGCTCCGCCGCCTCCAGCGACGTCTTGAGCTGGAAAACTCCTATCTCAGAAACGACAGCGGCGCGCCCTCCGGCGACGTGCTGCTGGGCGAAAGCCCCGCGCTCCGCGCCCTGCGGGAACGCATAGGACAGATTGCCTGCGCCGACGTGCCTGTCTTCATCACCGGCGAATCCGGCACGGGCAAAAGCATTGTCGCGGCGACCATCCATAACCAGAGTCTGGCCGCCGGGGGACCGCTGGTCAAGGTTCACTGCGCCGCCATCGCTCCGGATCGCTTTTCCCGCGAATTTTTCGGCGCGGCTCCCACCGCGGACGGCCCGGCCCATATCAGCTTTTTCGAGGCGGCGGCCCTCGGCACGCTGTTTCTTGCGGGCATCGACGCCCTTTCCCCGCCCCGGCAGGCGAGCCTGCTCCGCACCCTGCAGGATCGCGTCTACGTCCGCGAGGGGGAAAGCCGTCCCCGGCCCCTGCGCGCACGCCTGATAGCCGCTGCCGGAAGAGACATGCAGGCGCTCGTCCGCGACAAGCTCTTTCGGGAAGATCTCTATTACCGGCTCAACGTCGTGCCGCTCGTCATTCCGCCCCTGCGGGAACGCCTGGAGGATCTGCCCCTGCTGGCCGCCCACTTTCTCGAAGCCTTCAAGAGCCGCTTCCACAAGCCCCGCCTGCGTCTTTCCGCCGCCGCGCTGCGCACGCTCCGGCGTTACGACTGGCCCGGCAACGTCCGCGAACTCAAGAACGTCCTGCTCCGCGCCGTCCTTGCCGCCCGGGACGACGCGACGGATATCGATCTCTCCGCCGCAAGTCTCCGCACCGGCGCAAGCCTCCCCAGACCGGACGCCATCCTGACCGAAAGCCAGATGCGCGCACTGCAACGCAACAATATCGTCGCCGCACTCCGGTATTGCAATAATCGCATCTACGGTCCGCGCGGCGCCGCGGCCCTGCTGCAAATCAATCCGACGACGCTCTGTTCCCGCATGAAAAAATTCGGCCTGCCGACCGACGCCGGAGAAAAACGGCGGACAGGCAATCCTTCGGACAAGCAACGGCCATGAGAGACGGACGCAAGATAGGGAAAGACGCGCTGGCCATCGTACGTCGCAAGGCCGTGGAAAGCGTCCTCTCCGGCGAACTGACGCAGACGCAGGCGGCGGAAGTCTTCGGCGTGGCGCGGGCCACGGTCTGCTGCTGGGTGGCGGCATTCCGGCGCGACGGCGACGCCGCCCTGACGGAACGGCCGCGCGGACGGCAGGAAGGCGGCGAGCTGCGCATAACGCCGGAAACAGGGCAATGGCTCCTGAACGGCGGCCCGGAAACGCAGGGTCTTTCCGGCCTTCTCTGGAACCGGGAACAGGTCGCCGCCCTGCTGCGGCAAAAGCAGGGCACAAGCGTCTCGCGCTGGACCGTGGGACGTCTTTTTCGCCGCTGGGGGCTGGCAATCTGCGCGCCTCCCGAAGAAACCGGGCCGTGCGGCGAACAACGCGCCGGCTGGCTGAAGGAAACCTATCCGGGCCTGCGGCAACAGGCCGCGCGGGAGCGTCGCACACTCTGGTTTCTGGATGAAACCACCCTCTATCTGGACGGAATCGGCCCCTGCAATGCGCTGACCGCGCTCACCCTGCGCGGCGATCTGCATTTTCTGCTGTACCGCGCCCGCCTGACCACCCTGATCTTCGTGGACTTTCTGGAACGTCTGCGCCGGATGCAGGAAGGCCGCCGCCTGCTGCTTGTCATGGATACCCATACCGTCCACAGGGCTCAGGCCGTGGACGTCTGGCTGCGCGAGCATGAGGACGCCGTGCAGCGCCGTTTTCTTCCTCCCCGTTCCCTGTAAATGCTGTAGCGCGTTTACCTTTGAAAAAGGCAAAACGCGAGGCGGCGACACCACGCCGCAAAAAAATTTTTTTGTCAGACCTTGACGCACGCAAATGTAACAACCGGGAAGGGCCGCCGGAAAGCGCGGACGTCCGGGCGGGTTCCCGCAGCTGTTTACAACTATTTTTCGTTGTTTTTATTGTTGCAGGTCAAGCATATTTCCAATAACAACTATTTTTCGTTGTTTTTTGTCAGACATCTTCCGCCGCGACAACCGGCGGAGATGGCGCGACAGGACACAGAGCGCGCAGTCTGCCGGAATGTCAGTTATTTCATGCTCAAAAATTCATTTCATTGCAAAAATTTTTCCGCCTCTGCTAGGGTTTCCTCAAGGGCGACGGAGAAACATCCTTCCGGGAAACGCCTCCGGCACGCCCCCCTTGCCGACGATACGGCGCTTAAAGCGTTTTCCCTTTGAAAAAGGAAAAAACGCGAGGCGGCGGTACAATGCCGCCCGGCCCAAAGTGAGTGGAAAAACAGCGTTTTTCCCGAAAACGACAGACCGTATGGTTTGAAGCGCACAGCGTTGCAAACGAAAAATGCTCTATGAACGCAGTTGACGTCCCTCCCGCAAAGCCGGGACTTCCCGGCAGATGCTGAGAAGATGCTTCCTTCTCCGGGACGCATGAAAATTCGTTGCTAGGGCGTTTTGCCTTT
>CAJMRA010000286.1 GCA_905215675.1 uncultured bacterium
GGCGCTGTGCCGCCGCCTCGCGTTTCACCTTTTTCAAAGGTGAAACGCTCTAGCGTTCAGGACGCGGCGCGACCGGCGGCGGAGGCGGAGGCAGTTGACGCCCCTTCTTGCCCGGCCCCGCGGGGATCATGGCATAGCGGTAAATTTCATGAATTTCCCTGTCATATCCGGGATAGAGCCCCTTGGTCATGCCCAGCACGATATGCGCGCCGCGGTTGTAAAGCAGCAGCAGATCGCCGGTCGAGGGGTCCACGCACAGGCCCTCGATTTCGCCCTGACGCAGCACTTCGTCAAAGGCCTTTTCATGCACCACCCGGGCGCTGGTATCGGAGGAAATATCCACACGGTAGAGGTTGTCCGGTTCGTTGTCGTCGGCCGTACCGTCATCCGCCGTCAGATACAGGGAGCCGTCCCAGGCAAAGACGCCCTGCACCCACTGCGGTACGGGTTGCAGATGCACCTTGCGCAGATACTTGCCGTCGAGCGTGTATTCATACAGATAGCGGCCGCTTTCCTCGCCGACCCACGAGCACATCCATACGGTCTTGCGAACGGGGTCCACGGTGATGCCGGAAACTTCCATCTGTCCCGACGCGGGCTCAAAGGCAAACGTGCGCTTGAGCTGCAACGTATCCGCGTCATGCACGGCGATCTGAATATCCTTGCCCACGCCGTCCATGAAATTTTCGGCGCTGACATAGATTTCGCCGTTGTACACGTCGATGTCGCCGATATGGTTGGAAGGAATCTTGTACCCTTCAAAGGGCTTGTCGTTCGCCTTGATAAGATTGCCCTTCATGTCGTATTTGAGCAACTTGGCGCTGTCGCTCACATAGATGTACTTGCCGTCGCAGGCGACCCCCTGCCGTCCGGCAACAGGCATGACGCTTTTCAGCACATATTCATGGCGCGGCGCATGCGCGGGCGCGGCCTGCGGCAGGGCAGGCGCCATCAGGGAGGCCCCGATCAACAGGGCAGGCGCAAGAAACATGGATTTCATAGGCATCTCCTTGGTACGACCTCCCGTCGGCATTTCCCCATGAAACGCGAACGAAGGCCTGCCGAAAGTATGCGCCATCTCGCACGGTCCCGCAAGTATCCGACGCTTCCCGCCGCATAACAGCCTGAAAAACGACAAAAGAAAGGCGCTCCCGCCCATAGAGCAATTTCAGTTTGAAACGCTGCGCGTTTCAAACCATACGGCCTGTCGTTTCGCGGAAAAACCGCGGTTTTTCCGCTCACTTTGGGCCGGGCGGCGCTGTGCTGCCGCCTCGCGTGTACACCTTTTCCAAAGGTGCAATGCTCTCGCCACGGGAGCGCCGGGAAAAAAGCGAATGCCGGTCGCGCTACTTGAGCGCCGCGGCCCCGGCCCTGGCCACATTGGTATCCTCGGCAACGCTGCCGCCGCTCACGCCGATGGCTCCCACGACGACGCCCTGACGCACCAGCAGCTCCCCGCCGCCGAAAATGACAAGGCCGCCATTGGTGGCCTCAATGCCGAACAGTTCCTTGCCGGGCTGCGCGGCCGCGCCAAGGGCCGAAGTCGGCATGTTGAAATAGCGCGCCGTCACGGCCTTCTTGATGGAAACGTCAATACTGCCGAGAAATGCCCCGTCCTGCCGCACGAACGTTTTCAGGTGCCCTCCGGCATCCACCACGGCGATATTCATGGGCACACCCTGGGCCCTGGCCTTTTCCAAGGCGGCATTCTGAACGGTCAGCGCCTCCTGCATGGTCAGATCCCCGGGCAAATGCGTCTTGGGACCGGCGGCCAGAGCCGTGGAAGCCATGAACAGCAGGGAAGCACAGAACAGGGGAAGCAAACGACGCAACATGACGGAACACTCCTTTGCGGCCAAAAGCCGCGGCAAGCGGGGCATCGCCGCAACGGCGCTGCCTGTTTCCTTCAGGCTACCATGGACATAACGGCGGAGCAAGACAACCGCCGCTACGACATGTCAAAAGAACGACAAGAACACAGCATGGTTCTTGCATTACCGACACAGGAGGTACGCCATGTCAAAGAAGTTCCGCCCGGCAGTCAGTCTGCGCCGAACCTGCCTTGTCCTGCTGCTGGCCTGTACCCTTGCCCATGCCGCGCTGCTGTTTCTCGGCAGTCGTTCCCCCCTGACCTCCATTCCGCTCTATGCTCCGGGCTTTGAAGTACAGGCCGAGGGCATGAGCGTCCATTATATTCCCCTTGCGGGACGGGAGCTGCGCAGCGTCGTCGCTCACGCCAACGGCTAGGGCGTGTTAACACTACATCGTTCCCCCCAGACCCCCATCCTTCCCCCAACGCGCTTTTTCAGAGGGGACACAGGCCATGCGGCAAGTACTTTTCAAAGGTTATATGTCTCCTGCATTTTTCCGCTCACTTCGGGCCGGGCGGCGCTGTACCGCCGCCTCGCGTTTTCACCTTTTCAAAGGTGAAACGCTCCAGCGTGTTTTATCCAGCTCCCCCGACCGCGGCGGGCCGCGCCCGTTGCAACCTGCGGATTGCGGGCGCCAGGGAAAAGTCCTCCGCGCTTATTCCTAATGCGGCACGCCGGAGACATCAGTCCCGGGAATCGTCCGACGCCGCAGGCAATGCGGCCGTAGAAGCAAGAAAGAATCCCAGCGGCAGGGCGGCTGCCAGAAGCCCGGGACGATCCAGCTGTCCGGCATCATAAAGCAGCAGGGCCGATCCCGTAACAGGATTGAACGTCACATCCCGCACGCCGGGGCGCGTCAGCAACTGCCGACGCAGTTCCTCCAGACCGGCGGCAACGCGCAGGGCGGGATGACGCAAACGCACGCGCCCCTCCGTAAAACTCGTTACATGCGCGGCCAGACAGCGCAAAGCCGTTTCCTCATCCGGCATGACGGGCGTCGGCCGTTCTTCCGGACGCACATCAATGATCGTCGCTTCCAGCGGCCGTTCCCGATCGTTCTCCGGCCCGGCGATGTCCGTTCGCCGTTCGGCGAGCAGTCCCCGCGCGGCTTCCTCCAGTGAAAAACCGGTCTGTCCGCGGCCCTTCTTGCGGCAGCCGCCGCCCCGGCCCATACCGCCGCGGTTTCCGCCGTTCTTGCGGCCCGACGCCGCCACCGCCGATCGCAGCAGTCCCGACGCCATCCCCCCGCCTCCGGCAGCGCACATTCCCTTACCCAGTCCTCGCAACAGCCCCAGGGCCAGACGTCCCAACATGATACGCCCCCTTGCCTTTGTCGAGCGACGGCGCAGGGCCGTCGCTCATAGAGCACTTTCAGTTTGAAACGCTGCGCGTTTCAAACCATACGGCCTGTCGTTTCGCGGAAA
>CAJMRA010000287.1 GCA_905215675.1 uncultured bacterium
CGGCGCTGTGCCGCCGCCTCGCGTTTCACCTTTTTCAAAGGTGAAACGCTCTAAAATTGCCCGGGACGGGATGACAGAGAAAAAACACGCGACAGCGTGACGCAAGGAGAAAGGTCAATGGCACAGACGCTTGCCCAGAAGATTTTGCAAGCCCACACGGACGACGAGATCCGCAGCGACGGACAGATTGTGCAATGCCGTTTGTCGGGGGTGCTTGCCAACGACATTACCGGCCCTCTGGCGATCAAGTCGTTTCACGGCATGGGGGCGACGAAGGTTTTTGACAAGGACAAGGTGTTTCTTGTCATGGACCATTTCACGCCGCAAAAGGACATTGATTCGGCCAATCAGGTCATGGTGAGCCGTCGTTTTGCTCAGGAACAGGGCATTACGCATTACTACGAGGGCGGCGACTGCGGCGTGGAACACACGCTGCTGCCCGAACTGGGTCTTGTGGGGCCGGGCGACGTGGTGATCGGGGCGGACAGCCACACCTGCACCTATGGCGGCATCGGCGCGTTCGCCACGGGCATGGGTTCCACGGACATTGCCGCGGGCATGGCGCTGGGCGAAACGTGGATCAAGGTTCCCGCGACCATCCGCGTCAACATCACGGGCACGATGGGCCGCTGGCTGCGCGGCAAGGACCTGATGCTGCTGCTGATCAAGACCATCGGCGTGGACGGGGCCCTGTACAGGGCGCTGGAATTCGGCGGCTCCGTGGTGGACGAACTGCCCGTGGAAGGGCGTCTGACCATGGCGAACATGGCCATTGAGGCCGGCGGCAAGGTGGGCCTCTTTGCCGTGGACGAGCTGACCCGGAAATATTGCGCCGAACACGGCCGCCCCGACGTGACGCTGGACCTCCGCGCGGACGGCGGCGCCACCTATGAGCGCGTCGTCGACATCGACGTGACCGGTCAGGAACCCGTGGTTGCCTGTCCGCATCTGCCGTCCAATGTGAAGAATGTGTCCGAATGCCGTAATCTGCCCGTGCAGCAGGTCGTCATCGGCTCCTGCACCAACGGCCGTTTCAGCGACATGTGCGACGCCGCGCAGGTTCTCCGGGGCCGCAAGGTGGCAAAGCATCTGCGTTGCGTGGTGCTGCCCTCCACGCCCGCCGTCTGGAAGCAGTGCCTCCGGGAAGGGCTGATGGAAATCTTCATGGATGCGGGCTGCATCGTCGGCCCCTGCACGTGCGGCCCCTGCCTCGGCGGCCACATGGGCATTCTCGGCGACGGCGAACGCGCCATTGCCACCACCAACCGCAATTTCCGCGGCCGCATGGGCAGCCTTGATTCCGAAGTGTATCTTTCCAACCCCGCCGTTGCCGCCGCCAGCGCCGTCGCCGGGGAAATCTGCGGCCCGGATCAGCTGTAAGCCGCGCAAGAGAGGTCTTTTTCCATGAATTACAAGGGTAAGGCCCACAAGGTGGGCGAACATATCGATACCGACGCCATCATCCCCGCCCGTTTCCTCGTCACGACCGACGCCAAAAAGCTCGGCGAAAACTGCATGGCCGGTCTTGAACCCGACTGGGTCAAGCGCGTGCAGCCCGGCGACATCATGGTCGCGGGCCGCAACTTCGGTTGCGGCAGCTCCCGCGAACACGCCCCCATTGCCATTCTCGGCGCGGGCATGCCCGTGGTCATCGGGCACAGCTTCGCCCGCATCTTCTACCGTAACGCCTTCAACATGGGGCTGCTGCTCATGGAAGTGGGCGACGACGTGGACAAGATCAACGACGGCGACGAACTGGAAATCGACGCCGCCAACGGCGTCATCCGCGATCTGACCAACGGCGCGGAAATCGTCTGTCCGCCCCTGCCGCAAATCATGGCCGACATTCTTGCCCGCGGCGGCCTTGTCGGCTATGTGAAAGAACGCCTTTCCGGCAAATAGGGCGTTTCAGCTGTAAAAACGGCGAAACGCAAGGCGGCGGCACAGCGCCGCCCGGCCCGAAGCGAGCGGAAAAACCGCGCTTTTTCCGCGAAACGACAGGCCGTATGGTTTGAAACGCAGCGCGTTGCAAACTGAAAATACTTCAAGAGGAAACAGCAATGAAAAAGAATATTTGCCTGTTGCCGGGGGACGGCATCGGGCCGGAGATTCTGGCGCAGGGCGTGCGCGCCCTGAAGGCCGTGGCGAAGAAATTCGGTCATGAATTTGTTTTTGAGGAAGCGTTGATCGGCGGCGCGGCCATTGACGCGACGGGCGAACCCCTGCCCGCGGCCACGGTGGAAAAGTGCCTCAAGGCGGACGCGGTTTATCTGGCGTCCGTGGGCGGCCCCAAGTGGGACGAGATCCCGCCGGAAAAGCGCCCTGAAAAGGGCCTGCTGGGCATCCGCAAGCAGATGGGCCTGTTTGCCAACCTGCGCCCGGCCATGCTGTTGCCGGAGCTGGCGGGCGCGTGCCTGCTGCGCGCGGACATTGCGGCGCGCGGCCTTGATCTGATTGTGGTTCGCGAGCTGACCGGCGACATCTATTTCGGCGAGCCGCGCGGTCTGGAAACCCGCGACGGCCTGCGGACCGGCTACAACACTATGATCTACAACGAGGAAGAAATCCGCCGCATTGCGCGCGTGGCCTTTGAAACGGCGTCGCGCCGCCGCAACAAGGTCTGCTCGGTGGAAAAGAGCAACGTGCTTGAGACGTCGCGTCTCTGGAAGGCCGTCGTGCAGGAAGTGCATGCCGATTATCCCGGCGTGGAGCTGTCGCACATGTACGTGGATAACGCGGCCATGCAGCTTGTGCGCGATCCTTCCCAGTTCGACGTCATCCTGACGGGCAATATTTTCGGCGACATTCTGTCCGACGAAGCCTCGGTCATCACGGGCTCGCTCGGCATGCTGCCGTCGGCCAGCATGGGCGCATCCGGCCCCGGCCTGTTCGAGCCCATTCACGGTTCCGCTCCGGACATTGCCGGACAGGACAAGGCAAATCCGCTGGCGACGATCCTTTCCGCCGCCATGATGTTGCGCCTTGGTCTGGGCATGGCGGCCGAAGCCGACGCCGTGGAACAGGCGGTGCGCGCCGTGCTGCGCGAAGGCTTCCGCACCGTGGACATCATGGAAGACGGCATGACCGCCGTGGGCTGCGCCCGCATGGGCGAACTTGTGGCCGAACGGATCTAGGCTCAGGAGCCATTATCAAGACAAGTTTTTCTGCTGGCTGACCTACAGAAAAGACATCTATCATTGCGCGTTACAACATCGTCCATCTTGAGCCGCCAGCACATTATGTGCGGGTTTTGGGGAAGATGGGGGAGTTTGAGGGGGAAGGAAC
>CAJMRA010000288.1 GCA_905215675.1 uncultured bacterium
GTTTTAACACACGCCCTAGTTGGGATTGACTTCGAAGTCGCTCAGATCCGCCGGGGTGTTGGGATCGGTCTTGGACACGTCCAGAGGATAGGCCGTGACCATGCTCTGGCGGCTGCCGATGCCCAGATCGGAGGAGGTGTTGATGCCCACCACCAGATCGAGCACGCCGTCGTTGTTGACGTCGGCGAGATCGATTTCCGCCACGGAGCCGCGGATGCGGCGGGTCTTCCACTTGAGGCCGAGGCCCACGCCGTCCCAGTAGAGGGCGTGAATTTCGCCCTGCGGGAAGTAACGATAGCGATCGAAGAGCTGGGCCGCCGTCGAAACGGGCTTGTTGATCAGCAGGGTGTATTCGCCGGTATGGCCGATATCGGCCGTAATGAGGCGCATGGGCGCAAAGAACTTGCTGGGGAGCTGGTAGGTCTTGTTCACGCCGAGGCCGGGCATGCTCTTGTAGAAATCCATGCCCGTGGAGGAGCCGGAATAGCGTTCCATGGTGGTATGGATCAGGCTCTGGCCCGTACCCTGAAAGACCTTCAGCTTTTCGTCTTCGGTCAGCATGATGAGCTGTTCGCTGGGATTGTTGCGGCTCGGGGGCATCCAGACGCAGTTGAAGACCGTCGCGCCGGAGGGCAGCGAAAGGCGTCCGCCGAGTTCATAGGTATTGCCCTTCTTGATCATGACGTGCACGCCGGGGGCAAAGAGCTTGACGGAGTCCCAGCGCTGGCCCACAAGGGCGGGAGCGTAGTTGGGGGGCAGGCGCATGACGCTGGCGAAGTAGGGCACGCGCTCGGCAATTTCCTTGAACTTGTTGCCCTTGAAGCTGATGAAGTAGGTATAGGGGCGGTTGTTGTCGGGATCGAAGGTGGCGATGACGAGATCGTCCGCGCGGTCGCGGTTCAGGTCGATGGCGCGCATGGAGTAGGTATCGTTGGAGCTGGGCAGACGCATCTGGCCCAGGGGCTGAAGCCCGTTACGATTCGTCCATGTGAACATCATGAGTTCGTGATCCGTGAGGATGGCCACTTCGTTCTTGCCGTCGCCGTTGAAGTCGGCCACGGCCATATCGACCATCTTGTCCTTGATGCGCTGCGAGCGCAGACGGGAACCGTCGGACTCGCTGGCCCCCTGATAGCGGAATTGGGGGTTCAGATAGGTCCGGGACTGCTGGTTGCCCGTTTCGTTCATGATGATGTCGTTGCTGCGGGTGGCCGCGCGGGAGGCGCCGCCGATGCCGAGCACTTCGGCTCCCAGGGCGCCGCTGAGGCTGGAAACCGCGCCGGTGAGCATGCTTACCTGACTGGTCTGGCTCTTGCTCCAGGTCTTGCCGGCCTTGTCGACGCTGTTGAGGGTGACGGTGCATTCCGTGCCGGTGACGGAGATGGAACCCCAGACGGCGTAATCCGCGCCGCCCAGCAGGCCGCGGGCCTGCGCGGAGGACGTGGCCACCGTGGAGCCCACGCGTCCTTCCGTCTGGCCGGGACGGGTCAGTTTGGCCTGCAGGGTCGCAGGCAGGGCCTTGCCGAGATAGGCGTAGCTCTGCGGCGCGTTTACCTGAAACGGCAGCACCACAAAGCTCTTGGCCGCGTGGGCCGCGTCGGCCTGCCATGCCAGAAGCAGCATGAGGCATACCGCAACGGTCAGTCGCATTGTTACTTTCATACTCGTTTTTCTCCTTGGTTCGTCCCTGCCGCGTTTTGGAGAGGGGCGCTTCCGCACTATAGCGACACTTCCCGCCCCGCGCAACTTTCGCGGGGCTTGCGGCCCGTCGCGCTTGCGGCTATGCACAGGGCATGAAACGTGAAAACCGCCCTTCTTCCGTCGCCCCCGCCGGGCGATCCTTTCGTCTGGTCTGTCCGGTCCGCCGCATTCCGCAGGTGGAGGCCCTGTTGCGCGCGCAGGGGTACGAGTTCGCGCCGGAGCCGTTTTCCCCGTGGTGCCGTCGTCTGCTTGCGGAGCCGCGTCCTCTCGGCGCGTCGCTGGCCGCCTTTTTCGGTTATATCTACATTCAGGATCGCTCCTCCATGCTGCCGCCGCTGGCGCTTGCGCCCGCGGAGGGCGAGGCCGTGCTGGACATGTGCGCCAGCCCCGGCAGCAAGACGGGTTTTCTTGCCCAGCTGGTAGGGCCGGAGGGCTTCGTGCTCGGCAACGAACCGTCCCGCGCCCGGCTGGCCACGCTGCGCGCCAATCTGCATGCCTGCAACTGGCCGCATGCCGCCACCTGTTCCTATGAAGGGCAGGCCCTGCCGCTCGCCCCGGCAAGCTGGGACTGGATTCTGCTTGATCCGCCCTGTTCCGGCTGGGGAACCGTGGAAAAGAATCCGCAGGTGCTGACGCTCTGGCAGGGGGACAAGGTGAAAACGCTGGTGGGACTGCAACAGCTGCTGCTGGCGCGCGCCGCGCGTCTGCTCCGTCCCGGCGGACGGCTGGTCTATTCCACCTGCACGACCAACGACGCTGAAAACGAGGCGCAGGTACGCTACGCGGAAGACGCGCTGGGACTGCGGCGTCTGCCGCTGACGCCGTTCGACGGTTTTGTCTGGGAAAATCGTCCCGGCGGCGAGGGCACCTTGCGGGTGGACGGGGAAAAGTCCGGCGCGCAGGGTTTTTATGTGGCGCTGTTCACCCGGGACGACGCCATGACGCCCGATGACGAAGACGGGGACGAGGGCGCGCGCGGGGGAGACTGGCGGGAGGCCGGGCGTCCCTTTGCCCGCGAGCGTCTGCGGGGGCCCTGCCTTGATCCTGATTTGCTGCCGCCCGGCGAGATCATGCTTTTCGGGGATCAGTTGCGGCTGGTGCCGCCGCAGGCCGGGATTATTCCGGGGGCCTGTCGCTGGCAGGGGGGACTGCTCGGCCGGCTCGGCAAGCGCGGCTTTGTTCCCGCCCCGCGCTTGCGGCTGTATCTGCCCGGCGCGGACGGCGACGCGCCCGCGGGCGGAGCCGCCCTTGTGCTGGAGGATGTGGACGAAATTGTCGCGCTGCTCCACGGCCAGAGCCGCCGCACGGGGCTTGCGGGCACGGAAGCCGCGTTGTGGTGGCGCGATTTGCCCCTGGGGCGGGTATCCCTCAAGCAGGGGCGCGTGCTGGCCGCCTTCGGTTAGGGCGTGTTAACACTACATCGTTTTTCTGGGGGGAAGGAAACCCCCTTATCTCTGCTGTCGATGCCCGTAGCTTCCTTCGTCGCAACGGGCACGGCCTGCGGCCGCCTTCGGTCGCGGCTAGCGCACAAGGGGCCCAGCCTTTCCGCAGGAAAGGCGTTCCCGTAATTTTCCCCCC
>CAJMRA010000289.1 GCA_905215675.1 uncultured bacterium
TTCTGGGGGGAAGGAAACCCCCTTGGCTAGCGCACAAGGGGGTTTCCTTCCCCCCAGGCCCCCTATCCTTCCCCCAACGCGCTTTTTCAGAGGGGATACAGGCCGTATGGTTTGAAACGCAACGCGGTTCAAACGGAAGATGCTCCAGGCCGACGGCCCGGAGAGCGGAGAGCATCATGGATACCAGAATCATCACACCGCTGGAGGCGCGCCGACGTCTGGGAGTCGTCTTTTTCCCGGCTTTCGACTGGGCCATTTCCCCCACGCATCCCGAACGGGAAGAGCGGCTGCTCTACACGCGCGATCAGCTCCAGGAAGAGGGCCTTTTCGACATTCCCGGCATCAGCGAGCACCGTCTGACGCCCGCGACCTTCGCCCGGATAGAGCGCGTCCATTTCTGTCTGCCTTCCGTGCGCGCCGTATGCACGGATTCGCACCTTGCCGCGGCGGGGGGCGCCATCACCGCCGCGCGGCTCGTCATGGAAAAGAAGGAAGACAAGGCCTTCGCCCTCGTACGCCCGCCGGGACATCATGCCATGCGCGTTTCGCACGGCAACCGCGGCTTCTGCAATGTCAACAACGAAGCGGTGATGGTGGAATACATCCGCGATCACTACCCCCATCCCGAAGGCCGCCCCCTGCGGATTGCCATCGTGGATACCGACGTGCATCACGGCGACGGTTCCCAGGATATTTTCTGGAACGATCCGCATACGCTTTTCATTTCCCTGCATCAGGACGGGCGCACGCTCTATCCTGGTACGGGCTTTCCGCAGGAATGCGGCGGCCCGGGCGCGCTGGGGCGCACCATCAATATCCCCCTGCCGCCGGAAACCGCCGATGCCGGCTACCTGTATGCCGTCACCCATGCCGTTTTGCCTATTCTTGAGGACTTCAAGCCGGATATCATCATCAATTCGGCCGGGCAGGATAACCACTTCTCCGATCCGCTGGCCAATATGAAACTGTCGGCGCAGGGCTACGCGGCCCTGAACGCGGCCCTCAATCCCCATATTGCCGTTCTGGAAGGGGGCTACTCCATCCGCGGCGCGCTGCCTTACGTGAATCTGGGTATCTGTCTGGCGCTGGCGGGACTCCCGGCCGACGATATCCGGGAACCGGAATGGACGCCGGAGGCCGAACGCCAGAGCGACAGGGTAAGCGAGTATATCGCCCGCCTTTGCGACGCCGTCGTGGAGCTGTACCGTCACCCGCCGACACAGCCGGAGGAAGGACGCGAAGATCACGGCTGGTGGGTACGCAACAAGCATATCTTTTATGATACCGACATGTTGCGTGAAGGACAGACCGAAGCCTGGCGACTCTGTCCCGACTGCTCCGGCCTCGGCCGCATTGAAACGGCCTCGGAACGGGTCGCCCGTTCGCTGTGCCTGCTGATCCCCCGCCACGCCTGCCCGCGCTGCCGGGAGGAAGGTCTGCGACTGGCCCGGGAAGCGCAACGCTCCGGGCGTTATGCCCACGTGCTGCTGCTGGACGGCGACGACGTCGCCGCGGGAGATCGCGGGGATCAGGAGTCCTGATGCCTTGCGTGAGGGCCCCTGCGCCGCCGCGCCCTAGAGCAATTTCAGTTTGAAACGCGCAGCGTTTCAAACTGAAATTGCTCTAGGATTTGCAACGCAACGCGGTTCAACCGCGTTTTCTGCCGCGTGCGTCATAAAACGCCGCTTTCGAGCCGTACATCAGCTTGTCGGCCTCATCGAACTGCGCTTTCATGTCGCACCGGGAAGAGCGCCACGAAACGCCCACGGCAATGCTGATATCGTCCCGGGCCATGCAGTCGCAGACCGCGGTGACCGCCGTTCTGAATGATTCCTCGTCGCTCTCCCTGTCCACAACCACGAATTCATCGCCGCCGATGCGATAGACTTTTCCGTCGAATATCCGGCTGATATGCCGGGCGGCGCGGCATATCAGGGCGTCGCCCACGCTGTGCCCCAGATTGTCGTTGATTTCCTTGAGACCGTTGAGATCGAAATAGGCCAGCCCGAGGCGCGTCGAGGCCCCGTCCTGCCCGGCTTCCATCTCCCGGTTGAACTTGTTTCTGTTGAATACGCCCGTCAGGGAATCTTCAAAGCTCATGCGTTTCAGGGCGCTTTCCCATTCCTTGCGCCTGGAAATGTCAAACGCGATTCTCTGGATGATCCGCCCCTGATCGTCATTGCTGATCACGGTATTGACGCTGCTCAGGTGGAGGATTTTCCCAAAGCGGTTTCTTACCCGGTAATCTGCCGGCCGCGAATCCCCCACCTTTTTCAGCTCCGACAGGGCCTCTTCCAGCCCGGGCGCGTCTTCCGGCAGGACGTCCCCGCAAAAACCGCGACGCCAGCACAAGGCCCGTATGGCATCCTCGCCCCGCCCCGTCATCTGTTCGAGCGCCCTGTTGAATGAAAGCAGGCGGCAGCCTTCCGCGGTATCGAGCAGCCGCAGAATGACGCAGGGGACCGTGTTGTAGATGCTGACGAGTTCGGCCGTCTGGGCCTCAATCTTCCGTTTCTGCTCGGTAATGCACTGCTGCATGTATTCGTAGGAGCGACGCGCCATCTTTTTCGGGAAGCCGAGCTCTTCCTTTTCCATTTCCGTATACGGATTGGAAATATGGATATGACAGCAGCGGGCCTTTTCCCGCACCCAGCGAAAGATCGTCGTGATGCGCTGACGTACCTGCAGATAGATTTTTTCGGAAGGGTCCGTGGAAATGTCCATGCTCCCCGTGCAAAGACAGACGTCCGGCGTGATTTCCACGGCTTCGTAACGCTCATCGGAAATAAGGCAGCGGGGGACCTTGCCGCTGAAGCAACGGAAAATCTTCCCCACGTCGGCGGCTCCGGAGGCGTATTCCCCCTCTCCGGCGCCGATCCAGATGATAGTATCGTCAAAAAGCGCAATCAGGGCTTCTTCATTATTGTTGCAATAATGCTCATGCACCATATAACGTGTCAAATCTATTGCAATTTTCTTTCGTTCTTCACGCTCGTTCACGGTAAAATCGCCGTTCATGAATTGCCCTCCGGCGTTCGCGGGACGCGCCGTATGCGAGGCGGCGGCACAGCGCCGCCCGGCCCGAAGCAGGCGGAAAAACCGTTTTTCCGCGAAACGACAGGCCGTATGCTTTGAAACGCAACACGCTTCAAACTGAAAATGCTCTGGGGCCTGTTAACACTATTTTTCTATTTATTTCAAATAAATAGAAAATATAGGCGACACATAACCTTTGAAAAGGACTTGCCGC